>NZ_JBNNWO010000009.1:0-279177 GCF_050281105.1 Methylobacterium sp. NPDC080182 | reverse complement strand
AGATCGGCACAAGTCTACTCACGCCAGGTCCTAAGACCCAGCCGCAAGGACAAACGCCGCCCGCGTCTCCCTTCCTCATTCCAACTTGTCAAAGATCAGTAATCACTCTCGTAATTACCGGTTGAGAAGAAGTCAAGTACCTCGGCTTTCGCCAGATCTACTTTTCTAAATCTCGGTAAGTCCGTCCAACCCGCCCCGTTTTTCTTCCGGACCGCGTCGGGAGGCGCCGTATAAGCTGCCCCGGACTTTCCTGTCAACCACCCTTTTCCCCGGCGACGGAACCGACCCGGCCGAACCGGATTTCAGTGCCTCCGTCGACAGGGCGCGACGCGGAACGGCCCGGAGGCCCTTCGGTGCGGCGCTGGACGATGGACGCTCCCTCACGCACCCGGTCCGGGTCGAGCCTGCGCTCGCGCCCGACAGCGTCGCGATCCGGAAGGATCGGTGCTGGCCGGTAATGCTGAGGAAGTTCCGGCGGACGGCGTGCCGTCGTGCCCGGTGAAGCGGATCTAAGGGTCCGAACCGCCTTGCGCAAGGGGCCGAGCGCGGGGCGGCCCCGACCGGGACGCACGGCTCGCGGATCGCGGCCGGCCGGCCCGCTCGCCGGCCCCCACCCCCACCGGTCGACGCGAGTGCTCCCCCCGGCGCTGCGCGCGACCCACACCGCCTGAAACCATCGCGGCGGGTGCGCGAAGAGGCGTGATCGCGGTTGATCCTGAGGGACTCGGTGACGCTGCTGCATGATCTCACGGGTGCGTCCCCCGGCATGACCGGGACCGCCCTGCTCCTGCGCGTCTCCGCCATCGGCGCGGCCCTGGCCGGGACCGCCGGCACCTTCGCGTATGCCGGCGGCTGGCTCTCGCTCGGCCAGCTCACGCCGGCCCGGATCATCGACCGGTTCGAGCAGGTGAACGGACCGCATCCCGGCTTCCGGCGCAACCACGCCAAGGGGATGTGCGTCGCGGGCCGCTTCACGGGCAACGGCGCGGGCGCGCGCCTCTCGAAGGCGGGCGTGTTCGCGGCGGGACGCGTGACGCCGGTCGAGGGGCGGGTGGCGCTGGCCGGCGGCCAGCCCTACGCGGCCGACGCCGCCGCCACCGTGCGCAGCCTCGCCCTGCGCTTCCGGCTGCCGGACGGCGAAGAGTGGCGCACCGGCATGAACAACATCCCGGTCTTTCCGGTGCGCACACTCGAGGCCTTCTACGCGCAGCTCCTCGCGGCCAAGCCCGATCCGGCCACCGGAAAGCCGGATCCGGAGCGCCTGAAGGCATTCTTCGCGGACCATCCGGAGAGCGCGAAGGCCGCCGCGCTGATCAGGGCGCGGACCGTGACCGCGGGCTTCGCCGACAGCACGTACTGGAGCCTCAACGCCTTCCGGTTCGTCGCCGCGGACGGCGCCGCCCGGCCGGTGCGCTGGGCCCTCGTCCCAGACCCGGCGCCGGCGGTCGAGGCCGCGCCGGGCGGCGCGAACGCCCTGTTCGACGCGCTCGCCGCGCAGCTGGCCCAGGGCCCCCGGCACTGGCACCTGATCGTCACGCTCGGCCAGGCCGGCGACCCGACCGCCGACGCGACGCGGCCCTGGCCGGCCGGCCGCGAGACGGTGGATGTCGGCACCCTGACGCTCACGGCGGCGACGCCGGAGGCCGCCGCCACCTGCCGCGACGTCAACTTCGATCCGCTGGTGCTGCCGGACGGCATCGCGCCGAGCGACGACCCGCTGCTGAGCGCCCGGTCGGCGGCCTACGCGCGATCCGTCACCCGCCGGTCCGGCGAGGCCAAGACCCCGAGCGCGGTCACCGGCGCCGCGATCCACGGAGCCGCCCTGTGACCGAGCCCGACCGCTTCGAACGGCCCGCCCGCCTGCTCCACTGGACCATGGCGGCGCTGATCCTGGCCATGCTGCTGATCGGCGTCGCCATGGTGGCGTCGCTCGCCGAGTACGGCGCCCTCGTGGCCCTGCACCGGCCGCTCGGGATCCTGATCCTGGTCCTCGCCGGGCTCCGACTCGCCTATCGCTGGCGCCACGCGCCGCCGCCCCTGCCGGCCGATCTTCCGAGTTGGCAGAAGCGCGCGGCCCACACCTCGCACATCCTGCTCTACAGCCTGATGCTGGCCATGCCGCTGATCGGCTGGGCGATGCTGTCGGCGGCGCGCTACCCCGTTATCCTTGCCGGTTCGGTGGTCCTGCCGCCGATCCTGCCGCAGGACCCGATGCTGTACGCGGCCCTGCGCCGGCTCCACACCGCGCTGGCCTACGGGCTGTTCGCCCTGATCCTCGCGCATCTGGCGGCGGCGCTGCTGCACGCGCTGATCCGCCGGGACGGTGTCTTCGCCAGCATGGCGCCCTGGCGGTCGACGCTGGCGAGGACCACCGAGGCGCCGAAACGACCCTCTCGTTCTCTTGAAAGTCTGATCCGTTCTCCATAAAGAACGCTCGCCCGCCTCGGTCGAACGGTGCGGGCGATCTCTGCGTGGAGGACGAGGCGATGTCAGAGGGATTAGCGGCGCGTACCGTCGCGGCGGCCAACGGCGTGGCCCAGGACGCGGCCTTCGGTGCGGTGATCGCGCCGATCCACCTGTCGACGACCTTCAAGTTCCCGGCCTTCGAGCAGCCCGGCCCCTACGATTACTCGCGCCTGGGCAACCCGACCCGGGACGCGCTGGCCGACACGATCGCCAAGCTCGAGGGCGGCGCCCGCGCCGTCCTGGTGGCGAGCGGCATGGCGGCCCTCGACCTCGCCCTGTCGAGCCTGCGGCCCGGCGATCTCCTGGTCGCGCCGCACGATTGCTACGGCGGAACGCACCGCCTGCTCAGCTTCCGCGCGGAGCGGGGCCATTACCGCGTCGCCTTCGTCGACCAGACCGATCCGGACGCGCTGGCGGCGGCCCTGGCCCAGGGACCGAAGGTCGTGCTGATCGAGACCCCGAGCAACCCGCTGATGCGCGTGGTCGATGTCCGGCGGATCACCGCGGACGCGAAGGCGGCCGGCGCGCTGGCGGTGGTGGACAACACCTTCCTATCGCCCGCCCTGCAGCAGCCGATCGCTCTCGGGGCGGATCTCGTCGTCCACTCCACCACCAAGTTCCTGAACGGCCATTCCGACGTGATCGGCGGGGTCGTGATCGCCGCCGACAAGGCGATGGGTGAGGACTTCGCCGCCTGGGCGAACACGATCGGCATCACCGGCTCGCCCCTCGACGCCTACCTGACGCTTCGGGGCCTGCGCACCCTGTTCGTCCGTGTGGAGCAGCAGCAGCGCAACGCCGCGGCCCTGGCGGCCTTCCTCGACGCCCATCCGGCGGTGGCGCGGGTCCACTATCCGGGCCTGCCGACGCATCCGGGGCACGCCCTGGCCAAGGCGCAGCAGGCGGGCTTCGGGGCGATGCTGAGCTTCGAGCTGGCCGGCGGCCGCGACGCGGTGAGGACCTTCGTGGAGGCCCTGCGGGTGTTCACGCTGGCCGAGTCGCTCGGCGGCGTCGAGAGCCTGATCGCCCATCCGCCGACCATGACGCACGCGGCGATGGACCCGGAGGCCCGCGCCATCGCGGGCATCACCGACGGGCTGCTGCGCCTGTCGGTCGGCCTGGAGGCGGAGGCCGACCTGCTGGCCGACCTGTCGCGGGCCTTCCGGGCCCTGGACAGCTGAGCCGGCCGGTCACTCCTCCTCGACCACGCTGAACCCGGACTCGTCCTCGACCACCCGGAAACGGGCGAGCTGCACGGTCCGGGAGCGCTCGGCCGCCTCGTCGCGGCACTTGTCGAGATGGGCGGCGCGGTTGACCACCCGCAGGTTCGGCGCGCCCCAGTAGCCGAGAAGCTCCGGCCAGGGCGCGTCGCGGTGCTCGCGCCAGACCCGGTAGAGCGGCAGCAGGTGGTCGACCTCGGCCGTCCTCAGCAGGCGCTTGCCGGTGGTGGTGCAGCGGTGGCGCTGGCGGAGCTTGAGCGCCCGGACCTGGGCGTGCGGCGCGATCCAGAACTTCCACGCCGCGACACAGGCCGCGTGCCAGCCGGCATTGGTGTTGGGCGCGCCGCGCCCCCAGAGATCCCGGTGCCAGCCAAACCGGAAGACCGACTGGCCGCAGATGCAGCAGGCGCCGCGGCCGCGGGCGAAGGCCGGATCGCGGAACGGCGCGGGCGGCGTGCGGAAGCTCCCGGCCCGCCCCTCGGCCCCGATCTGCCACGCCCAGCCCTCGGGCGTGCCGGAGCGGGTCGCCAGCGCCCGGGCGAGCCGGTCGGCCCGGAGGATGTGGTTGCGCCAGTAGCTCTCGACGGCGAGCCGCGGCGTCGGCGGGATCAGGGGCCGCGCGAGGGCGTGCTGCAGGACCGGCGCCGGGAAGATGGCCGGCAGGGCCTTCTCCAGCCGCGCCCGGGCCTGCACGTTGCGGAGGGTGCGCCAGCTCGATGTGGTCATGGTGGACCGGTGGTAACCCGGCCGGCGCCGCGCCGCGACGGCGCCGCTGCAACAGCTCGCCGGTCCCGCGCGGCCGCCCCTCAGGGTTAAGAAAATGTTTCCCGTGAAACATCGCGCCGTCCGACGGATCCGGCGCCGCCGCGCCGGCCCGGCTCAGAGATCCACCGCCATCGACAGCAGGTAGGTGCGCGGCGCGCCCTGGAAGAAGGTGCCGAACGAGGCGACCCCGGTCCAGTACCGCGCGTCGGTCACGTTGAGGATGCTGGCCCGGAAGGTCGTCGGCCGCTCGGCGACGCGCGTCGTGTAGCGCAGGCCGAGGTCGAGGCGGGCCCAGTCCGGCAGGGCCTGGGTGTTCGCGAGGTCGACGAACTGCCGCCCGGTATAGATGACCGCTCCGTTGAGCGTCAGGCCGGGCAACCCGGGCAGGTCCCACTCGGCCCCCAGGCTCGCCTGGACCTCCGGCACGCCGATCGGCCGATTCCCGCGATTGGCCGCGAGCGCCGTCCTGACGAGGCGTCCGTCGAGCAGGGTCACGCCGCCGACCACCCGCACCTGCGGGGTGATCTCGCCGAACAGGCTCAGCTCGAGCCCGCCGACCCGCTGCTCGGCGGTCGCCGCGAAGCGCCCCTGCGGGCCAAGCTCGCCCGCGGGCTTCGTGATCCGGAAGGCGCCGAGCGTGGCGCCGAACCGGCCGAGATCGAGCTTCACCCCCGCCTCGACCTGTCGGGCCACGTAGGGCTCCAGGATCGTACCGGAATTGGTCGCCACCGCCGGGGCCACGTCGCCGCGGCTCAGGCCCTCGATATAGTTGCCGTAGAGCGAGACCGAGTCCCAGGGTCGCACCACGAGGCCGACCATCGGGGTCGTGGCGCTCTTGTCGTAGGACGAGGTGAGCGTGCCGACATTCGATAGGTAGTTGTGCGCCTCCACGCGCTGGCGGCGTACGCCCAGGGTCAGCAGGATCCGCTCGTCGAGGGCCGACAGCGTGTCGGCCACCGCGATCCCCGACAGGGTGCTGTCGGACAGGCGGGGCCGGCCCACGCCGTAGATCGGCGCGATGTACGGGACGAGGGCCGGCGCGTAGAGGTTCGACAGGTAGGCGCCCCGGCCGGGCGAGAACCGCCGTCCCGTCGCCTCGTCGTACACGGAGCCCTGCACCGTCAGGGCGTGCCGGATGAAGCCGGTCTCGAACCGGGCCCGGACGCCACCGTCGTAGGTGAGCCGGTCGACGCCCAGCGCGTAGAATTGCGGCGTGCTGGTCGTGTCGCCGCGGCCATTGAGGATCGTCGGCGCCGACTGGAAGTAGCGCTCTACGCCGGTCTGCCCGCCACCGACATCCGCGAACAGCGTGACTTGATCGGTCAGGTCGTACTCGGTGCGCAGCAGACCGCCGCGATCGTCGACGTCCGAGTATTCCCAGGGCTGAGTCAGGTTCAGGCGGCCGTCGGGCGCCCGCGGCACGGGCACGCCGGCCCGCAGGAGGAACGGGCGCAGCGGCGCGTTGAAGCGGTCGGTCTGTGCCAGCAGGTAGAGCCACGCGCGGAACCGGTCACCCTGGTAGTCGAGGGCCAGGGCCCCGACGCCGGTCGTCTCGGTCTGGCGGTCGAAGGGCGTGGCGCCGCCGTGCAGGCTGCCGACGACGCGGGCGCCCCATTCCCGGCCCGGCCCCCAGCGGCGGGCGACGTCGACCTGGCTGCCGCCCCAGGCGGTCGAGCCGTAATCCAGGGTGACGCGGGTCAGGTCCGCGCCGGCGCGCTTGGGGACGATGTTGACCACGCCGCCGACCGCGCCGTTCGGCGAC
The DNA here is from genome assembly GCF_050281105.1 of Methylobacterium sp. NPDC080182. Taxonomy (NCBI): domain Bacteria; kingdom Pseudomonadati; phylum Pseudomonadota; class Alphaproteobacteria; order Hyphomicrobiales; family Methylobacteriaceae; genus Methylobacterium; species Methylobacterium sp. NPDC080182. The sequence goes on along the minus strand of NZ_JBNNWO010000009.1, from coordinate 272,964 downwards.
ACCCCCGTGAGGGCGGCGGACGGGCCCTTCAGGACCTCGATGCGCTCCACGTAGTCGGTGAAGATGCGGAAGCTCGGGGCGACGCCGTAGAGCCCGTCGAAGGCGACCTCGCCGCTGGTGTTCTCGTTGGACGGGAAGCCCCGGATGGAGAAGGAGTCGAACGGCGCCCCCGTGGTCTGGGTGGCGCGCACCGACGGGTCGAGGACCAGGGTCTCGGACACCGTCCGCGCCTGCCGGTCTCGGATGAGCGTGTCGGTGTAGCTGGCGATGCTGAAGGGCGCCTTCTGGGTCTCGGTATCGCCGAGGAGGCCGAGGCGCCCGCCCCGCGCCACCTGACCACCGGCATAGGCCGGGACTGGGCCGCGCGGCGCGGCCGCGCCCTCGACCGAGAGCTCGTCGAGCTGGACGTCCCGGCCGGCCCCGGCCTCCTCCGCGCGGGCGGCGTGCAGCCCGGACCCGACGAAGCCCAGCAGGACGGCCATCGGGAGAATCGGCCGGGCCGCGCGCCGCCGGCGCCGGTTCCGCGTGGAAACAGGTACTGAGAAGTCGTGGGACCGCATTGTCGTGACGAAGGCTCCGAATCACGGAGCAAGGCAGCAAATATCTCTACATGTGTCAAAAATGCATTTGGAGTAATTACAATTCTATTTGGCGAAGGCAGGACGGATCTGCGGGATCGCTATTGATAACGCTCTAAACTGACTTTACACGCCGAACGATATCTTTGTCAGTGTCTCGACCATCATCGCACGGTCGAGCCGGCGCTTTCGCGAAAGGCCGGACCGGATTTCGGCCGAGGCGCGCGGCCGGGATCGTCGGGCCGGGCGGGGGCGCGGGGCTCGACCCGGCCGCGATCGGGTGTGGATCGTGCGCGTCCGATCGGGTCGCCGCGGCGGAGACCGGGGCGCCCGGTTGCCAGGGTTGCCCACCCCGCCTAGACGGGCCCGGCGCGAAACGTGCCTGTCACCCCTCCTCTAGTGCAGAGGTTTTCCCCGTGATCACCGGTCCGTGCCTCATCGTCCAGCCGATCCACGCGGCGGGCCTCGACCGGTTACGCGCGGCCGGGCTGGAGCCGCGCCCGGCGAGCGGGACCGATCCCGAGACGCTGGCGCGCGAGGTCGCCGACTGCGTCGCCGTCATCACCCGCAACACCGGCTTCCCGGCCCGCGCCATCGCGGCGGCGCCGGCCCTGCGGGTGATCGGGGTGCACGGCACCGGCACCGACCACGTCGCCACGGCCGAGGCGACCGGGGCCGGGATCGTGGTGGTGAACACGCCAGGCGCCAACGCCGTCTCGGTGGCCGAGCAGACGCTGGCGCTGATCTTCGCCCTGGCCAAGGCCCTGCCGGAGGCCGACCGCTCGGTCCGGGCCGGCGACGACAGCTTCAAGTTCACCGCCCGGCTGATCGAGCTCGCCGGCCTGACGCTGGGCCTCGTCGGCTTCGGGGCGATCGGGCAGGCGACCGCCCGGCTCGGCGCCGCCCTGGGCCTGCGGGTGCTGGCCTACGGCCCGAGCCGCCCGGACGCGGACTTCGCCAACGCCGGCGCCCTGCGGGCCGCCTCGGTCGACGCGCTCCTGGCGGAATCCGACATCGTCTCCCTGCACGTGCCGCTGACCCCGGGCACACGCGGCCTGATCGGCCGGGACCAGCTCGCCCGGATGAAGCGGGAGGCCTTCCTGATCAACACCAGCCGCGGCGGCCTGATCGACGAGGCGGCCCTGGTGGAGGCGCTGGCGGCGGGCACGATCGCGGGCGCCGGGCTCGACGTCTTCGCCCAGGAACCGCTGCCGGTCGACCACCCGCTGGCCCGCCAGCCCCGGGCGATCCTGACGCCCCATGTCGGCGGCTCCACCGGGGCGGCCCTGATCCGCACCGCCGAGACCGCCGCGACCCGCGTGGTCGACGTCCTCGCCGGCCGGCGGCCGGGCGGGCTGGTCAACCCGGACGTCTGGGAGCGGCGCCGCGGGGTGTGAGGGTCCCCCTCTCCCGCACGGGAGAGGGTTGGGGTGAGGGACGAGAGGCTTCGGGATCAAGCACCCGATCGACGCGATTCGAGGGGGAGCCTCGTCCGGTAAGGTCTCACCCCTCACCCTGTCCCTCTCCCGCACGGGAGAGGGGACCCGCGGCCGATCCTGACGGCGCGGCGGTCGTGGCCGGCCCGGTTCACGGTGTTTCGTCCGGACCGCGACCGCCCGCCGCGCGCCGTGTCATGCAATCGTCGCAGACGGGCCGGAAAGCCACCCGCTGCATCCGAGGCCAGAGAGGGCTCCATGGACTTCCACCGTCGCTTCACGGTCCTGATGTGCGCCCCGGCCTTCGACCCGGACGATCTCGAGGGCGCGCGCGTCAACCAGATCGTGGCGGCCGTGGAGCAGCGCGGCTTCGAGGTGGTGCGCGCCCGGCGCGTCGAGGACGCGGCCATCGCGGTCCAGACCGACGCGGCGGTCGGCTGCCTCGTGGTCGACTGGGGCAAGCGCGGCCTCGACGGCAAGGCCGCCGCCCTCATCGACATGATGCGCCGGCGCGGCCTGGAGATGCCGATCGTCATCATGGTCCGCCGCAAGCGGCTGGAGGACATCCCGGTCGAGCTCCTCGACTTCATCGACGGCTACATCTTCCTCGCCGAGGAGACGCCGGAATTCATCGCCCGCGGCCTCGTCAGCCGGGTCACGCAGTACGCCGAGACCCTCAAGACCCCGTTCTTCGGCGCGCTCGTCGACTACGCCGAGAAGGGCAACCAGCTCTGGACCTGCCCGGGCCACAACGGCGGCATCTTCTACAACCGCTCGCCGATCGGCCGGATCTTCGTGGAGCACCTGGGCGAGGCGATCTTCCGCGACGACCTCGACAACTCGGTCCTCGACCTCGGCGACCTCCTGACCCACGAGGGTCCGGCGCTGAAGGCCCAGAAGGAGGCCGCCAAGATCTTCGGGGCGGAGAAGACCTACTTCGTCCTCAACGGCACCTCCGCCTCCAACAAGATCGTCCTGTCCTCCCTGGTGGCCGAGGACGACCTCGTCCTGTTCGACCGCAACAACCACAAGGCGGCCCACCACGGCGCCCTGTTCCTCGGCGGCGGCATCCCGATCTTCCTGGAGACCGACCGCAACGCCTACGGACTGATCGGGCCGATCTTCCACGAAGCTCTCGACGAGACCCGGATCCGGGAGAAGATCCGCCGCAACCCGCTGGTGACCGACCCGGAGGCGTGGCGCCGGGAGCGGCCGTTCCGCGTCGCGGTGATCGAGCAGTGCACCTACGACGGCACAATCTACGACGCCCAGGAGATCCTGGAGAAGATCGGCCACCTCTGCGACTACATCCTGTTCGACGAGGCCTGGGCGGGCTTCATGAAGTTCCACCCGCTCTACGCAAGGCGCTTCGCCATGGGGCTGACCGGCCTCGACGAGACCTCGCCGGGCATCGTCGCCACGCAATCGACCCACAAGCAGCTCGCGAGCTTCTCCCAGGCCTCGCAGATCCACACCCGGGACGGCCATATCCGCGGCCAGACCCGGCGGGTCGAGCACAAGCGGCTCAACGAGAGCTTCCTGGTCCACGCCTCGACCTCGCCCTTCTACCCGCTCTTCGCCTCCCTCGACGTCGGCGCCCAGATGATGAAGGGCCGCTCCGGGATGATCCTGTGGGACGACACGATCCGGCTCGGGATCGAGTGGCGCAAGAAGGTCCGGGCGATCCGGCGCGAGTTCGAGGAGAACGAGCGCGATCCCGCGCGGCGCTGGTTCTTCGACCCCTTCGTGCCGGACGTGACGGTGAACGTCGACGGCGCGGAGGTGCCGTGGGAGAGCGTGCCGACGGACGAGCTCGCCGCGACGCCGCGCCACTGGGAGCTGAAGCCGGGCGCGCGCTGGCACGGCTTCAGCCACGTGGCGCCGGGCTACGCCATCACCGACCCGAACAAGCTCACCGTGCTGACCCCCGGCTTCGACCGGCACACGGGGGCCTACGCCCAGCACGGCGTGCCGGCGCCGATCGTGGCGCAATACCTGCGTGAGAACCGGATCGTCGCCGAGAAGAACGACCTGAACTCGCTGCTCTTCCTGCTGACCCCGGGGGTGGAATCCTCCAAGGCCGGCACGCTGATCTCGGGCCTCGTCGCCTTCAAGCGGCTCCACGACGACAACGTCCCGCTGGAGGAGGCCATGCCGGAATTCGTCAACCGCCGGCCGAACCGCTACCGGGGCGTGCGCCTGCGCGACCTCTGCGGCGAGTTCCACGCGTTCCACCGGGAGGCCGGCACCTCGACGCTGCAGCGGCGGCAGTTCGCCCCCGAGCACCTGCCCGAGATGGTGATGCCGCCCAAGCGGGCCGCCCAGCTGCTGACGCGCAACAAGGTCGACTACGTGCCGATCGCCGAGGCCGAGGGGCGGATCGCCACCACGCTGATGCTGGTCTATCCCCCGGGCATCGGCACGGTGCTGCCCGGCGAGCGCCTGGACGACCGAGCCAAGCCCATGCTCGACTATTTCAAGATGTTCGAGGCGTCCGCCAACCTGTTCCCGGGCTTCGAGGCCGAGATCCAGGGCGTCTACCGCGAGGTCGACCCGGACGGGCGGATCCGCTTCCACACCTACGTGGCGCGGGAGGGCGCCTGATGGAGATCGAGGCCGAGACGCCCGGCCTGCTCCCGGCCCGGTCCTGCCCCGACATCGTCATCCGCGCCTCCTCGGACGCCGATGTCGAGGCGATGGTGGCGATCTACGAGCACCATATCGGCAAGGGCGTGACCGATGTCAGCGTCGCCGAGGAGGACCGGCTGCTCCCCGACGACCTGAAGCGGCGGCGCAAGACCATGCGCAAGAAGCGCCTGCCGCACCTCGTGGCCGACCGGGACGGCGCGGTGGCGGGCTACGCCTACGCGGTGCCGTTCCGGAAGCGGCCGGCCTACCGCTACACCCTCAAGCACTCGATCTACGTGCATCCCGACCACCTGCACGCGGGGATCGGCCGGCGGCTGCTGCCGGCCCTGATCGAGGCTTGCGCGGCGGGCGGCTACCGCCAGATGATCGGCTACATCGACGCCGAGAACGCGGCCTCCCTGCGGCTCCACGAGGCCTGCGGGTTCGAGCGGGTCGGCTACCTGCGGGCGGTGGGGTTCAAGTACGGCCACTGGTCGGACAGCGTCATGGTCCAGCGCGCGCTGGGAACCGGGTCGGAGGACAGGCCGGGGTAGCGGGCCGGGACCGGGCAGCCTCCGACGCCCGGCCGCCGTCATCGCGAGCGAAGCGAAGCGATCCAGTCGCGCCACACTTACGGAGGGCGCGCTGCCCTGGGTCGCTTCGCTGCGCTCGCGATGACGGAGCGCGCGACGTCCGAAGGATCCGACCCGAGCCAACCTCAGTGGCCGGCCGCCGGGTTCGGCGTGGCGATGAGGTCGACCTCGACGCCGACCTCGAGCGCCACCCACTGGCCCGAGGCCCAGGCCCCCTGCCCGACGCCGAACTCGGTGCGGACCAGACCGACGCGCCCCGCGGCGTGCGCCGCGCCGCCCTCGAGGGTCAGGTGGAACGGCAGCGTCACGGGCCGGCTCGTGCCGCGGATCGTCAGAGTCCCGACCGCCACGTAATCGCCCTGCCCCTTGTCGACGAAGCGGGTCGCCTCGAAGCGCGCCTCGCTTCCCGCCTTGACGTCGAACCAGTCCTTCTGCGGCAGGGCCTCGTCGCGCTGGACGTCCCCGGTCCGCGCGCTGGCGAGGTCGACCAGCACGAGCGCGCGCCCCGCCTCGGGCTTGGCGGGGTCGAAATCGATGTCGGCCTTGAACCGCTCGAACCGCCCGGTGAACGGGACGCCGACCTGCACGCCGGAGAACCGGATCGCGCTCCTGGCCGGATCAACCGCCCACTCGGCGGCGGCGGCCGGCAGGGTGACGGCCTGGAGAGCCGCCAGCAGGCACAGGTGACGCGCGTTCATCGGGGCGGCTCCACATTGGGGGCAGTCGACGCCCGGCGCCCCGGCAGCATGCGGCGCAGCACGTCGTCGCGCAGGAGGAGGTGGTGGCGCAGGGCCGCCGCTACGTGGACCGCGAGAAGGGCCGCCAGGAACCACGCCCCCAGGGCGTGGACCCGCTTCAGGACGGCCTCGGCGGAGCCCGGGTCGGGGACGATGGCCGCCAGCGGCAGGTGCGGCCAGGGCACGATCCCGTACAGCACCGTCGGGATGTTGAACGGCGACAGCGAAACCACGGCCCAGCCGGTCAGGGGCAGCCCGACGAGCAGCAGGTACAGCAGGTGATGGGCTGCCGCGGCCGCCCGGCGCTCCCGCGCCGGCATCCCGGCCGGGTGCGGCGGCGGCCGGTGGGTCAGGCGCCAGAGGACCCGCAGGGCCGTCAGCGCCAGCACGGTGATCCCGACCGACTTGTGCCACTGGTAGAGCTGGAACTGGCGCAGCGGCGCCAGGGCCGCGTGCGTCATGGTCAGGCCGAGGCCGATCAGGACGAGCACGCCCAGCGCGCTCGCCCAATGCAGCAGGATCGCCACGGCGGAGTACCGCCGCGCGGAAACCCCTCGCGCCATGGCGGATTCTCCCAGGTCAGTCCTGCTTCTCGAAGGCGCCCGCGATGGTGAGGTGCAACTCGTCGCCGATCAGCGGCACGTAGGTCTTCACCCCGAACTCGGAGCGCTTGAGCGTGCCGGTGGCCTCGAAGCCGACCGTGTACTTCTTGCTCAGCGGGTTCACGCCGGCGCCGACCAGGGTGACGTCGAGGGTCACTGGCTTGGTCACGCCGTGGAGCGTCAGGTCGCCCGTCACCTTCGCGTGGTCCTTGCCGGCCGGCACGACCTTGGTGGACACGAAGGTCATGTCGGGGAACTTGGCGGCGTCGAGCCACTGGTCGCCCTTGAGCTCGTCGGTGAGCTTGGCGCTGGTGGTCGTCACCGAGGCGACCGGGATCTTCACCGAGAGCTTGGCGGCGGCCGGGCTCTTCGGCTGCAGCTCCAGCGTGCCGGACACGTCCGAGAAGCCGCCGGCGTAGTTCGAGAAGCCCATGTGGGAGACGCGCCAGCCGACCTGGGTGTGGCCGGGATCGACCGCGTAGGTGCCGGCCTGGATCTGGGCCGGATCGCGGGTCGGTGGGGTCTGGGCCAGCGCGGGGGTGGCGACCGGGGCGGCGACCAGCAGGGCCAGCAGGCCAGAGGCGAGAATCGACTTCAAAGGTGTCTCCTGCAGAGCAGACGGCCGAGCGCGATTCGCTGCGCCGCAGCCGCCGTGTAGACCCGTTCACGGCACTGGTTGAGCCTGCTATCCGGCACCGCATGGTTGCGAGAACGGAAACCTTCCGGGGCGGGCTCGACGACGTGCGGGCCTTCTGCGCCGTCGTGGATCTCGGCACGGTGACGGCCGCGGCCACGACGCTGCAGGAGACCAAGGGCAGCGTCAGCCGTCGGATCTCCCGCTTGGAGCGGGCTCTGGGCGTCCGGCTGATGGCCCGGACCTCCCGGGCGGTCTCGCCGACCGCCGAGGGCCTCGCCTTCTACGCTAAGGCCCAGGAGAGCCTGACGCTCCTCGACGAGGCGACCGAGACCGCCCGCGACGCCCGCACGGTGCCGGCCGGGCACCTGCGGATCACGACCTCGATCGATTTCGGGATCGAGGTGATGCCCGAGATCGTCGCGAGCTTCCGGGCCGCCTACCCGCAGATCACCGTGGAGATGCTCAACACCGACGCGCGCCTCGACCTCGCGGCCAACCGGATCGACCTCGCCCTGCGGTTGGGCGGCGCGGAGGAGACCGGCTACCGCGCGATGGTCCTCGCGACCCTGGCGCTCGCCCTCTACGCCGCCCCCGCCTACCTGGAGCGCCGCCCGGCCCCGACGTACCTCGCGGGCCTGCGCGACCACGACCTGATCCTCGCCCGGGAACGGATCGGCACGGCCGGGCTCACCCTCTCCGACGGGCAGGGCCGCACGGAGCCGCTCACGCTGAGCCCGGCGATCCGGGTCAGCGACTTCGCGACCGCGCTCCGCCTCACCCTCGCGGGCGCCGGGATCGGCCATCTCCCGAGCCTCGTGGCCGCCCGGGCCGTGGAGGCCGGGCAGATCGTGCGCGTGCTCGGGCCCTGGGCGACCCGCAGCAGCACCTTGCGCGCCGTCACCCTGGCCGGGCGCGAGCTGCCGGCCCGCGTCCAGGTCTTCCGCGAGCATGTCCGGACCGTCCTGGCCTCGCGTGGATGCCCCCGCGACAGCGCGGGATCAGACGGCGAATACAGATAAATAGATTTTTTTATCTGTATATGCGCTCTACAGCGGCCCAACTCGATAAATTTTTACCGAATATCGTAGCCCCCGGTTGAGAGGCTGCGCGCATGCTGCGACGCGGCGGCAAGCTCGGCCGCACGGCCAGGGCCCCGAGGGTCCGGCCCGCAGCGCGTCACGTCTGGATCTCGGTCATGTCCCTCCGCAGCCGGTGCCTGCGCGCCCTCGTGTTCGCCGGGATCCTGGCGCTGATCGGGACAACCATCGGTCTCGGGACGGCCCGGGCCTCGCTGCCGGCCACGACCCGGATCGTGCTGCAGAAGGCGGGCCGGTACATGCCGACCGACCTGTACCTGCGCCGCGGCGACACCATCGCCCTGCGCAACGGCGACGCGCGCCTGACTCACTACGCCTTCATCGAGGCGGACCGGTTCTCGTTCGACGCCGGCACTCAAGAGCCCGGCACCGAGACGCGGTTGACCCTGGCCGAGCCGGGCGATTTCGTCATCCAGTGCGGCATTCATCCGAAGATGAAGCTCACCCTCCACGTCGAGTAGGGCTCCGGGAGCCCTTCAGCCGTCGCGGCCGAATCCGAGACCGCGGATGATGTCGCCGATGGGATCGATCTTCTGCGACGGGGCAGCTGCCGGCGCGGGCTGCGGCGCCGCGGCGGTGACGGTCGGCCGGTCGGATTCGGCGGTGCGGACGAGGGCGGCGTGGCGGAGGCGGGCCGCCCGGTGGACGCCGCGCTCCGTCCCCTTCGCGCGGTGCGCCGCGGTCCTGCGCGGCGGCCCGGCCGGGCGCGCCATCTCGGCGGGGAGCGGGGCAGCCGGCATCGCGGTGTCCGGGACCGTCGCCGCGACCCGCGGCGCCGGGGCGGCTGCCAGGGCACCCGTGGTCTCCGGCGCGGCGAGCTTGGCCGGCGGGTCGACCCAGGCGCTCCGCGTGACCGGTGCAGCGGCCGGCTTCGAGACCGGCGCGGCGTCCGTCACGGCAGGACGCGCGGGACGCGTCTGCACCTCGTAATTGCCCGGATGCAGAATATGCGCGGCCGCCACCAGCCCGAATACGGCAACGGCAGTCGTCCCAAGTGTGGAGCGATAGTGTTCCATGGCGGAAAAACGTACCGCCAAGCTCCGGGTTCCGCGCGGTCGAGACGTCGGGGCGCGGTCCGCGCGGCGTGTCGGCCGGCGGAAAGAAAAAAGGCCACTCCCGAAGGAGCGGCCCGAAGTCTAGGGAGGAAACGCCCAAGAAGGGCAGCGGGATCGCGACGCCATCGCCATCCCGCAGTGCAAAGATAGGATACCGCATTGCGGCATGCAATGGATCGGGCGCCGCGGAGGCATGCATATGTACCCGGGTCCGACCGCACACCCATGCGAACTACGCATGGCGCCGCGCCGGCCCACGAGCGGGCCGGGATCACGAGACGCGATGCCCTTCGGGCGGACCTGAAATCGCCCCACGCGGCGGGTCTAGGCGCCGCCGGACCGGCCGTCCTGGCCGATCAGGCGCTCGACCTCGGCTTCCGCGACGGCGCGCGCCGCGTGCTCGGAGGTGTGCGGGCGGTACGACCCCCGGACCAGCTTGCCGCGGTCGCGGATCGCCCAGGTGAAGTGACCGGGATCATGCCGGCTCGGCCTGACCTCGACCGTGTAGAGATGCCCGCCCGTCGCACCCATGCCGGGAATGTGCGGAGGCGTCCGGCGCCGGGACAGGGGGTGCGACCGTGCGCGGCAGCCCCGTCCTCCGGACCGCCGCAGCCCGCGCTGAAGCCGCCTAGCGTCCCGGCCGGCGTCGGCCCTGGGCCGGTCCGCGCGGTCTCGGGCCGCCCGCCGCCCGGTCGTCGCTCGGCCTCCCGTCGCTCTGACCCGGGCCCTCGACCCGGCCCTCGGTCCGGGTCCCGAGCCAGACCACGTGCTTCGGGCCGCTGCCCCGGCCGCTCGCGTGGACGCGCTGCTCGTCGACCGCGAAGCCGGAGCGCTGCAGGCGGCTCTTGAACTTCCGGTCCGGGGCGCCCGACCAGACGCCCAGGATGCCGCCCGGCCGCAGGGCCCAGCGGGCGCGCTTCAGCCCCCAATTGTCGTAGAGCCGGTCGTTCTCCTTGCGCATCAGCCCCTCCGGGCCGTTGTCGACGTCGAGCAGGATCGCGTCGTAGCGCTCCGGTCCGGCCTGGATCAGGCGGTTGACGTCGGCCTCCTGCAGGTCGACCCGCGGATCGTCCAGGCAGCCGGCGAAGACGTGGGCGAGCGGCCCCCGGGCCCAGGCGACCACGGCGGGCACCAGCTCGGCGACCACCACCTGCGCCTGCGGCCCGAGGCCCTCGAGCGCCGCCCGCAGGGTGAAGCCCATGCCGAGGCCACCGATCAGGACCCGGGCGCGGGGCCGGTCCTGGAGCCGCGCGCAGGTCATCGCCGCGAGCGCCACCTCCGAGCCGCTGCGCCGGTTGTTCATCAGCTCGATCGTGTCGGCCATGATGGCGAACTCGTCGCCGCGCCGCATCAGGCGCAGGTCGGTGCCGCCGCCGGGCACGGATCCGGTATCGAGATGAACCCAGGGTATCACGCGCGCGTCCTCGTTTGCCGGCGCCCTGTCATGCGGGCGGCGGAGGGATCGCGGCGGGAGCGGGGCGGCGCGCGGGCCCGGCCGTGCGCGCCGCGCACCCCCGCCCGGCACCGCGCCTTGCCGCGACCGATTCCGGCGGCGTATCAGCACCTATGGCCAAGCGCATCAAGTCGAGACCGCAGGAGCGGGGCTCCGTTCTGTTCGATATCGTCTTCGCGGACGGGTCCCGGGCCTCGAACCGGCGCGTGCCGGCCGAGATCCTCGGCGGCCTCGACGGCGACGAGCCCGCCCGGCAGCTCATCGCCGAGCAGGAGGAGGAGATCGCCCGCAAGGCCGGGCGGCCGGGGCGCGCGATTGAGAGCCTGACCCGCTCGCCGATCGTCAAGCCGAAGCCGGTCGCCTGACCGCGTCGGCCCGGAGCGGCCGAGACCGGCCCTCAGGCGCTCTCGGCCAGCCGGCGCGCGACCTCCTCGCGCAGGGCCTCGTTCATCGCGGCGAACCGGGCCTGCATGCGCGTCCGCAGCCACGGGAACAGACCGGGGGCGAGCAGGCCCGCGACGGTCTCGGCCTGGACGAGGCGGACGCCGTCGGCGGTCTCGGTGATCCGGATCTCGTGCTCACCGATGAGCAGGGGCGGCGTCGGGATGCCGCCGCGCCACGTGAGCCGCCGGCCGGGCTCCCAGCAGGTCACCGTCACCTGGCGCGCCCGGTAGGCGCGGCCGTTCAGGGTCCGCTCCAGGCGCCAGCGCGCGCCCTCGCGCAGGCGGCCCTCGGCCTTGCGGATGTACGGGTTCCAGGCCGGGTAGGAATCGAGGTCCGTCAGCACGGACCAGACCAGTCCGGCCCGCGCGGGGATCGCGATCTCCGTGCTGCTGATCCGAGCGCCCGTCATCCGTCCCTCCCGGCGATCCGGCGACCGTTCGCGCCGGCCGCTCCCGCTTTCCGAGAACGCGCACCGCCCGCTCCGCGGTCCAGACCGCAGCGCAGACCGCGGTTCAGCCGGCGAATCCAGCGCGCGGCTCAGACCGCGCCCTCGACCACCTCCAGCGCCCGCAGGATGGCGAAGCCGATCCGCTCGGCCTCGGCCTCCGCGTCGGCGGGGAGCAGCGCCACGGTCTCGACCCCCGGCTCGTCCTCGGGCCCGACCACGATGCGGATGACGTCGCCCTCGACCGCCGACGGGTCATGGATCAGGCCGACCCGGTGGCCGGCCCCCGTGCCGAAGACGCGCAGGGGCGCCTGGGCCGGATCGGGCTCCGGCGCCGGGTTGCGGGGGACGCCGAAGGCGGGGCGGATGACGTTGTCGTCGGACATGCGGGAACCCGGTCTCCGTTCGTGCGCGGCCGGCGGCGCGGCTCATTCCGGCCCGGTCCGGGGGCCGGCGAGGCCCGCCGTCGCCAGCACGGCGTCGGCCAGAACCTCCAGGCCGGCCCCGGCCCAGGCCGGCGTGATGCTCTCGGCCTCGTTGTGGCTGATCCCGCCGTGGCAGGGGCAGAACACCAGGGCCGCCGGCACCGCGCGGGCGCAGTAGACGGCGTCGTGGTAGATCGCGGTCGGCATCCGCGTCCAGGCATGGCCCCGCGCCTCGGCCGCCGCCTGGACGCGGTCCACCAGGACCGGGTCGAACGGGGTCGGGGGGGCGCGCCAGAACTCCGCGACCTGGACGGTGACGCCGCGCTCCGCCGCCAGGGCGTCGGCCCGGGCCCGGATCCGCGCCCCCATCGCCTCCAGCTGCGCGGTGTCGCCGTGGCGGGTGTCGAGGCTGAACCAGACCCGGCCGGGCGTGATGTTGCGGCTCGCCGGCTCCGCCCGCAGCACGCCGACGGTGGCGCGGCCGCGCTCGCCGCCGGCGCCGACCGCCGCCTCCGCGATGCCCTCGAGCGACGCGATCAGCGCCGCCGCGGCCATCATCGCGTCGCGCCGGCCCGCCATGGGGCTGCCGGCATGGGCCTCCTCGCCCAGCACGGTGATCTCGTACCAGATCTGGGCGAGGGCCCGGTCGACCACCCCGACGGTGAGCCCGGCCTCCTCCAGACGCTTGCCCTGCTCGATGTGAAGCTCGAAATAGGCGCCGATCTCCCGCAGGGCGGCCGGGTCCGCCGTCCCCTGCCAGCCGATGCGCCGCAGCTCGTCGCCGAAGGCGTGGCCCGCGAGGTCCCGGGTCGCCAGGATGTCGGCCTCCGGGACGATGCCCATGGCGACGCCGCTGCCGCTCATCGGTGGCGCGAAGCGCGCGCCCTCCTCGTTGCACCAGTTGATCAGCAGGAGCGGGGCCTCGGTCTCGATCCCGGCCTCCTGCAGGGCGCGCATGATCTCCAGCCCGGCGAGGACGCCCAGCGGCCCGTCGAACTTGCCCCCGGTGGGCTGGGTGTCGAGGTGGCTGCCGACGGCGACCGGCTTCCGGCCCGGATCGCGCCCGGGCCGGTGGAAGACCATGGTGCCGACCCGGTCCACGGTGAGCGTCAGCCCCGCCGCCTCGCCCCAGCGCTGGAACAGGGCGCGCCCCTCGGCGTCGCGGTCGGTCAGGGCCTGCCGGTCGTTGCCGCCGTTGGGCAGCGCGCCGATCCGGGCGAGCTCCATCAGGCTGTCCCAGAGCCGCTCCCGCGAGAGCGGGAGGTTGGTGCGGTTCACCGTGCGGTCCATGGCGTCTCTGCTGCTGGCCTCCCGGCGGGATGCCTACCGGAAGGTGCAGGTTACGGCGCAGCGGCAACCCGCACCAGGGCGGGCCCGGCGCGAGCCACGGGCTTCGCGGGCCGGCGGCGCCCGATGGCGCCCGACGGTGGAGCGATCCACGGGCCGAAGTGCGGATTTCCGCCGGATCGCGGCGTCTACCGATCATTTGTGATCGAACTGTCCGCGCGGCGGCGCTGTGAATCCGGTCTTTGCGCCGCACCGGAGCGGCCCTGCATTGTCGAGAACGGGATTGTCCGGAACCGAAGTCTTGATCATCCGCAATGCAACCCGGTGGCGGGGGGCCGCGACGCCGTGTCAAAAGCCGTTCGCGCAGCCGATACTGGACTTCGGGCTCGCGGACAGCATGTGTTGCGGATCAGTCTGTCCGCCATCGTACAATCGTCGATTGTAGCCAGTTCGGAGGGGATTCCATGGTGCTGGCTTCCACGACAGCCTCGGCCCTGCAGGCCGCCGGATTCATCGGGATCTGGGACACGGACGTCCGGGCCGGCCGGTCGATGCTGGATTCGGGCGCGGCCTCGCTGATGGCGGGGGATCCGGGGCTCGCCGGGACGCCGCTGCCGCTGGACACGGCCCTCGGCCGGATCCACCCGGCCGACCGGGACTGGGTGTTCGGCCGGATCCGCCACGTCCGCCAGACCGGCGGCCCGGTCTCCCTCGAGTTCCGCGTCGTGACCGGGGCGGGCGAGATCCGCTGGATCCTCAACCGCGGCTGCCTGACGCCCGATTCGGACGGCCTGCTGCGCGGGCGCGGCGCCTACATCGACGTCACGGACCTCCACCGGCACGGGATCCAGTCCGGGGCCATGAACGGAGCCGTGAACAGCCCTATGAACGGCGTCACGCACGGCACCACCGACGGGGCGGACCTGAACACCGCGGCCGACCACGGCATCCAGATCCACGCGGCGCTGGAGCGCCACGGCGACCCCTATCTCCGCTCGGTCTCGGGGATGCTGCTCCACGGGATCGGCCGCGCGCTGGCGCGGCGCGACCCCTGACGCGCGCCCCGGGAAGAGGCCCTGGGAAGAGCTCTCGGGAATAGCCCCGGCGGCTCAGGTCCGCCAGGGATGGGCCGGCAGCTCGGTCCGGCCGATGGCCTTGGCGCCGGCCTCCGCGACGGTGTGGTCGTTCTCGACCGTCGAGCCGCTGACCCCGATGGCGCCCGACATGACGCCGTCGGCGTCGACGATCGGGATCCCGCCCGGGAAGGTGATCAGCCCGTCGTTGGAGTGCTCGATCCCGTAGAGCGGCCCGCCCGGCTGCGACAGCTGGCCGATCTGGCCGGTCATCATGCCGAAGAACACCGAGGTCTTGGCCTTCTTTTGGGCGATGTCGATCGACCCGACCCAGGCATCGTCCATGCGGTGGAACGCCTTGAGATTCCCGCCGGAATCGACCACCGCGATGCACATCTGGGTGCCGAGCTCCACGGCCTTGGCGCGGGCGGCCGCGATCGCCTTCTCGGCCTGCTCGATCGTCACGTGCATGGGTCACTCCCCTTCGCGTTGTTGGCGCGACAGCCTGTGACGGTTTGAAGCGGTCGATGCAAGATCAACCGCAGATCGGCATCATGCTCGACTGGCGCGCTCGGGCCTTTGCTCAGGCCTCACGTTCCCGGGCGGCGCGGATCCGCTCCAAGAGGTCGGTCGCGAGCGCCGCGCAGGCGGCGGAATCCGGGCAGGGCCGCTTCCACACCACCCGCCCGTCGCGGAGCACGATCCCCGCCTCGGCGGCCATCGCGGTCAGCGGCCGGTCGGGCCTCAGGTCGGCCGCGACGCCCTGCGGCCCGCCCCGGAGCCGGGCGACGCCCAGCGCGCAGCAGGACGCGCGCAGCCGCGCGAGGTCGAACAGGGCGAGCACCGGCGCGGGGGCCGCGCCGAACCGGTCCTCGACCTCGCCGGCGAGCGCCTCGATCGCCTCGGGCTCGCGGAGGCGCAGCAGGCGCGTGTAGAGGCTGAGGCGGATCTCCGGCTCGGGGACGTAGTCTTCGGGGATCCGGCTCGGCAGGCCGAGCTCGATCTCGGGGCTCCAGTCCTCGGCGCGCTCGCCCTTGGCGGCGGTGAGCGCCAGCTGCAGCAGGTGCTGGTAGAGGCCGAGCCCGACGAGCTTGGCGTGCCCCGCCTGATCCTCGCCGACGAGGTCGCCGGCGCCGCGCAGGTCGAGGTCCCGGGCGCTGACCGCGAAGCCGGCGCCGAGGCGGTCGAGGGCCTCCAGGGCGCGCAGGCGCTGCAGCGCCGCCGCTGGCGGGGGCGCGGCCGGGTCGCTGAGCAGGTGGACGGTGCCGCGGCGCTGGCCGCGGCCGACGCGGCCCCGGAGCTGGTGGAGCTGTGCCAGCCCGAACCGGGCGGCCTCCCAGACCAGCATGGTGTTGGCCCGCGGCACGTCGAGGCCGCTCTCAACGATGGCGGTGGCGAGCAGGACGTCGCCGTCGCCCTCCGCGAACCGGACCATGACCTCGTCCATGGCGGAGGGCTTGAGGTCCCCGTGCGCCACCAGGATGTCGAGGCCCGGCACGAGGGCGCGCAGGCGCTCGGCCATGGGGCCGATGTCCTCGATCCGCGGGCAGACCACGAAGCTCTGGCCGCCCCGGCGGTGCTCGCGGACGAGGGCCTCGCGGACCGCCTCGGCGTCGAAGGGCGCCACCACGGTCCGGACCGGCTGGCGCAGAGCCGGCGGCGTGGCGAGCACGCTGAGACTCTGGAGGCCGACGAGGGCCGCCTGGAGGGTGCGGGGGATCGGCGTCGCGGTGAGCGTCAGCACGTGGCCGCCATCCGCGAGGCGGCGCAGGTCGGCCTTCATCTTCGCGCCGAAGCGCTGCTCCTCGTCGATCACGGTCAGGCCGAGATCCGCGAACGCCACCCCGCTGCCGGCGAGCGCGTGGGTGCCGACCACCAGCCGGATCGAGCCGTCCGCGAGCCCCGCCCTGACGCGCTTGGCCTCGGCCGGCGCCACGAGGCGCGAGAGCTGCGCCACCTCGACGCCGAACCGGCCGAAGCGGCGGCGCAGCGTCTCGGCGTGCTGGCGCGCCAGCACGGTGGTGGGGGCGATCAGCGCCGCCTGCCGGCCGGAGAAGATCGCGGCCGCGAGGGCCCGGAGCGCCACCTCGGTCTTGCCGAAGCCGACATCGCCGCAGACCAAGCGGTCCATCGGCCGGCCGGAGGCGAGGTCGGCCATCAGCGCGTCGACCGCCGCCGCCTGATCGGGGGTCGGCGCGAAGCCGAAGCCGGCGGCGAACCGCTCCATCTCGCGGGCCGGCGGCGCCAGGACCGGCGCCTCGGTCTCCCGGCGGGCCCGGGCGGCCTCCAGCATCAGGCGGGCCGTCCGCGCCATGGTGGCCTCGGCCTCCAGGCGGCGCCGCGGCCACGTGCCGCCGTCGAGCTTGTCCAGGGTGACGGCGTCGGGCTCCGACCCGTAGCGCCAGATCCGGTCGGCCTGGGTGACCGGCACCATCAGGATCGCGTCGCCGGCGAAGCGCAGGCGCAGGGCCTCGGAGGGCTCCCCGTCCTGCGCGGCACCCGGCGCGGAGACCGGCTCAAGCCCCTCGAACACGCACAGGCCGTGGTCCCGGTCGACCGCCACGTCGCCGGGGCGCAGGTCGACCTCGCCCATCGGCAGGATCGCACGGGCGGCCCCGGTCACGGCGGCCTCCGGGCCGAACAGGTCGGCCGCCGCGATCACGGTGGCGCCCTGCTCGGGCACCCGGAAGCCGGCCGCCAGCGGGGCCTCCAGGGCGAGGACGTCGCCGGGCGCCGCCTCGGCGACGTCGGCCCAGGCGTCGATCAGGCGGATCGGGCGCTCGGCGATCTTGCCCGCTTGGCGCACGAGGCGTCGGAGCGGCCGGACCGAGCCGGCGAGCACGACGACGTCACCGGCCTTCAGACGGGCGCGCAGGACCTTGGCGAAGGCCGTGCCGGGCCGGCGCTCCCCGGCGAAGCGCGGCATGGCGCGGGGTTCGCCGGCCGCCTCGGTGGCGGCGAGCCGGCCGCGATCCGCCACGACGGCGCGCCACGCCTCCGGCGTCAGGTAGAGGCCGGTGCCGGGCCCCGCCGGCGCGTCGCGGGTCTTCAGCCGGCCCCGGGCCTCGTCCATCTGCTCGAAGAAGGCGTCGATCCGGGCCTGCGTGCCGTCCTCGACCGCGAGGCGTGCCTCGGGCACGTAGTCGAGGAGCGTGACGAGGCGCGGGTAGTAGCGGTCCAGGCGATGCTCCTGGCCGGTGAACGGCTCGAAGCTCTGGCCGGAGCCGGGCTCCAGGACGATCTCGGTGGCCGGGTCGATGACGAGTTCGTCGGCCTCCGCCACCGAGCGCTGCGAGATCGGGTCGTAGGAGCGGATCGCCGTGACGCGGCCCGCCGCGTGCTCGATCCGGCAGGGCCGCGGCGCGGCGGCGGGGAACACCTCCACGGTGCGCCCGCGGACGGCGATCTCGCCGGGCTCGTCGACCCGCTCGTCGAGGATGTAGCCGAGGCGCTTGAGGTCGGCGGTCGCGGCCGCGACGTCGAGGGGATCGCCGACCCGGAGCGTCACGCGGGCCGACGCCCAGGTTTCCGGCGGCGGCACGCGCTGCACGAGGGCGGGGGCGGTCGTCAGCACGAAGTCCGGCAGCGCGTCCCTGTCGGTCAGCCAGCGCATCACGGCGGCCCGGGCGCCCATCGTGGCCCGCGACGGCGAGGCGTGATCGAAGGGCAGGCAGTCCCACTCGGGATAGACCGCGACCCGGGCGTCGGGATCGAGCGCCCGCAGGGTCGCGGCGAGGTCCTCGAGGCGGCGGGCGTCCCGGGCGACGTGCACCACCGGCCCGGGCCCCTCGGCGAAGGCCAGGAGCGCCACCGCCAGGGCGCCGGTGGGCATCAGCGGTGCGTCCTCCAGCCCCTGTCGGGCGCCCGCCTTCGTCCTGCGCTTGGCCATGCCTGATCCGAACCCATCCCTCGTGAGCCGGCAACGCCGCACCGGCCCCGCGGGCTCCCGGCCGCGGCGATCCGATCCACAGCCGCCGCGCGGGGCCCGCCCGAGCTCTTCGCGCGGCCCGCGACGGGCGAGGCAGGAAGAGATCCCGGCGGGCGCCCGAAGCCCGGCCGGCCGGACCAGCAAGACTTGAACGGCGCGCGTGAAATCGCACCCCCACCGATGATCCGGCGGGAATGTCTAGTATTGAACGATCGCGGAATGCTTGCCCTGGTCCCGCCGCCGGACGCGCGATGCAGAGTTTCACTAGGGAGAAGCGAAAGCTTGAGCTATGACGGCTCCGTGTCGCCGAACGAGACAGTATCCCGACCGTCGGGTTTCGAGCCCCAGCATCCCCAGCGGCTCGCCGCCCTGCGCGCCTACGCGATCCTCGACACGCCGCCCGAGCGCGCGTTCGACGAGATCGCCGAGATGGCCGCCCAGGCCTGCGGCACGCCGATGGCCCACATCAACTTCGTCGACGCCGACCGGCAGTGGATCAAGGCCGCGTTCGGCCACGCCGCGCGGGCGATGCCGCTCGCGTTCGGCTTCTGCACCGAGGCCATGCGCGCGGACGGCGCCCTCGTGCTGCCCGACCTGACCGCGGAGCCGGAGAGCGCCGCCAACCCCCTCGTGACCGGCGACCCGCACCTGCGCTTCTACGCCGGCGTGCCCCTGGTGACGCCGGACGGCTGGGCCATCGGGACGCTCTGCGTCCTCGACCGCGTCCCGCGCACGCTGACCGACCAGCAGCTCTTCATCCTGAAGGCGCTCGCCCGGACGGTGATGACGCAGCTGGAATCCCGGAACGCCGAGGCGGCCCTGCGCCGGAACGAGGAGCGCTACCGCTCGCTGTTCACCTTCATCGATGCCGGCTTCTGCCTGATCGAGGTGGAGTTCGCCGACGGCGACCGGCCCGTCGACTACCGCTTCCTGGAGGTCAACCCCGCCTTCGAGCGGCAGACCGGCCTGCGGGCCCCGGTGGGCCGCCGGATGCGGGACCTCGCCCCCGACCTCGAGCAGCACTGGTTCGACCTCTACGGCCGGGTCGCCCTGACCGGCGAGCCGGTCCGATTCGAGCAGGCCGCCGCGGCGCTGGGCCGCTGGTACGACGTGCACGCCTACCGGGTGGACGGGCCAGCGCGGAACCGCGTCGCGATCCTGTTCAACGACATCACCGAGCGCCGCCGGAGCGAGAACGCGCTCCGGGCCCGGGAGGCGGAACTCCGGCTGGTCGCGGACGCGATGCCGGTCCTGATCGCCTTCATCGACCGCGACCTGACCTACCGGTTCGCGAACGCCGCCTACGAGACCTGGACCGGCCAGGCGCCCGACGCCGTCGTCGGGCGGACCGTCGGCGACCTCCTCGGCCCCGGCGCGTTCGAGGCCCGGCGCGCCGGCATCGAGCGGGCGCTCGCCGGTCAGGAGGTCCGCGAGGAATGGGCCTGGACCTTCCCGAACGGCCAGGCCCGGATCGCCGACACCCGCTACCTCCCGCGCCGCGGCCCGGACGGACGCGTCGACGGGTTCTACGTCTTCGCCCACGACGTCTCCGAGCGGAAGCGGAACGAGGTCCTGCTCCAGTCCCGGGCGGAGCACTTGGAGGCGCAGGTCGCCGCCCAGACCCGCGACCGCGACCGGGTCTGGACGCTGTCGCCGGTGCTGAAGCTCGTCTCGGACCGGACCGGGCGGGTCCAGTCGGTGAACCCCTCGTGGAGCCGAGCGCTGGGCTGGTCGGAGGCCGAGACGGTCGGCCGGCCGGCCCTGGACTTCCTCGCCCCCACCGAGCGCGCGGCGGCCGAGGCGGCGCTGCGCCCGCTCTGCGCGGACAGCCGGGTCGAGGATGTCGAACTGGCCTGCCTGACCCGCGCCGGCGACCGGCGGCGGGTGCTCTGGACCGTCGTTCCGGAGGACGGGCTGTTCTACGGCTTCGGGCGCGACATCACCGAGCAGCGCCAGGCCGAGGAGGCGCTGCGCCAGTCGCAGAAGCTCGAGGCCATCGGCCAGCTCACCGGCGGGGTGGCGCACGACTTCAACAACCTCCTGACCATCATCCGGTCGTCCGTGGAGTTCCTGCGCCGGCCGGACCTGGCCGAGACGCGCCGGCGCCGCTACCTCGACGCCGTCTCCGACACCGTCGACCGGGCGGCCAGGCTCACCGGCCAGCTCCTCGCCTTCGCCCGGCGCCAGGCGCTGAAACCCCAGGTGTTCGACATCGGCGCGCGCCTGCGCAGCATCGCCGACATGCTCGATTCGGTCACCGGCGCGCGCATCCGCGTGGCCATCGACCTGCCGGCGACGCCCCGCTACGTGCGCGCCGACCAGAGCCAGTTCGAGACCGCGCTGATCAACATGGCGGTCAACGCCCGCGACGCCATGGACGGGGAAGGCAACCTGACCCTGCGGCTGGAGGGCGATAGCCCGATGCCGCCGATCCGCGGGCATGCCGGCGCGAAGGGACCGTTCGTGGCCGTGCGGGTCTCCGATACCGGCGCCGGCATCCCGGACGCGGATCTGGGACGGATCTTCGAGCCGTTCTTCACAACAAAGGAGGTCGGCAAGGGCACCGGCCTCGGCCTCAGCCAGGTCATCGGCTTCGCCAAGCAGTCGGGCGGCGACATCGACGTGGCGAGCGCGCTCGGCCACGGCACGACCTTCTCGCTCTACCTGCCGCAGGTCGCCGCGCCCGCCGCGGCGTCCGAGGCCGACCGCGAGGCCCGCCCGGAGGCGGAGCCGCGGCGGGGCCTGTGCATCCTCGTCGTGGAGGACAATCTCGGGGTCGGGCGCTTCTGCACCCAGATCCTGGAAGATCTGGGCCACGCGCCGGTCTGGGCGAAATCCGCCGAGGAGGCGCTGGCCGAACTCGACCGGGCGCCGGACCGGTTCGACGCGGTCTTCTCCGACGTGGTCATGCCGGGGATGGGCGGCTTCGCCCTCGCCCGGCATCTCCGGACCCGCCGCCCCGACCTGCCGGTGGTGCTGACCTCGGGCTACAGCCACGTCCTGGCCGAGGACGACGCCCACGGTTTCGCCCTCCTGCGCAAGCCCTACTCGGCCGAGCAGCTCGCCCAGGTCCTCTCCGAGGCGGCGCGGCGGGGCGGGCAGCCGGACGCCCGCGCACGACCGGAACCCGCTTCCGATTAACAGTCTTCGCCAGAATTCATCGGCGTATCATCCGGAAATCTTCCCGCGGACGGGATCCGGATGTAGTCTATCCCCATCCACCACCGGGGCCTCGACCGCCATGACGCTGACCGGACGTTTCTGGTTCCGCCGGACCTGGACCGGCAAGCTGGTCCTGCTCGTCGAGGAGGAGCGCGGGCGCTGGTTCCGGCGCCGCCTCGGCCGCACCCTGCGCTGGCGCGACGCGCGGCTCCTCGATCTGGCCGAGGGGCCCCTGCGGGGGCTCATGACGCTGGAGCGGACCTACCGCGCCGAATTCGGCCCCGGCGAGCCGCGCCGCTCCGCCGGCCTCACGGCGGCCCCGGGCGGGCTGGCCCTGCCGCGCGGCGGGCCGGAGCCAGGAACAAGGCCGTCCCTGTCGGGTTGACGGCAGGCAAGACAGCGACGGCGTCGCTGTCTTGCAGCCCCTCGTGGGCGTTTCCTCCCTAGACTTCCGGACCGTTCTCCTGAGGGCGGTCCTTTTTTTGTTGTCGTCGGTCAGTCGCCGCGCAGTCGTCGACATGGCCCGCGACGGACAGCTCTCAAGAATCTCTCAGATTTACTTCCCGCCGTCCTGGGCCTCGCCCAGAGCAACGGTCTCGGCACCGGCCTCAAGGGCCAGCAGCGCGAAGGTCGCGAGCCAGTGCTCGCCCATGTAGTCGCCGGTGACGTGCGGGAGCCCGGCCGCGAGGTGCGCTTCCGCGGCCGCCCGGAGCGGCGGCCGGCGGGGATCGTCCGGGCCGAGGGACGCGGCGAGCGCGCGGAAGCACCACGCGCGGCTGAGGTTCAGCCCGTCGAGATGGGCGATCTTCCCGTCGGAGCGGTCGGTCACGCCCGCGGGGCGGAACAGGGTCGCGGGCCGGGACGCCGCGAGACCGGGCAGGAACCGGTCGAACCAGGGCGCGAAGCGGGCGGGCGGCAGCAGCCGGCGCATGCACTCCGCCTCGATCAGCGCCGAGGAGAGGAAGTCGTCGCCGCCGGGCTCGCCCCAGGCCGGGCAATCCGCGTCCTCCCCGTACCAGCCGACGGCGGTGTCGTGCAGCAGAGTGGTCAGCCCGGCATCCCCCGCGCCCTCCGCGTAATCGGCCGCCAGGCGCAGCGCGAAGGCGGTGTTGAAATGGGTCCCGACCCGCACCGGGTAGGACGCCACCGGCAGGAACTCCGCGAAGCGCCGGACGATCACCGCGGCCAGCGGCGCCAGGGCCTCGGACCAGCGGCGCTCGGGGAGCGCGGCGAGCGCGTCGGCGAGCTTCAGCAGCCAGCCCCAGCCGTAGGGCCGCTCGAAGCCCCGGGCGGTCGGGGCGGCGAAGTAGGCGCATTCCCCCGCCACCGTCGCGGGAGTCAGCTGCACGTCGAGCCGGGCGCGGATCGCCGGGGCCTGCGGGCCGTCCGGGAACAGCCGCAGCACCCGCGCCAGCAGCCACGTACCGTGGACGCAGGAATGCCAGTCGTAGCTGCCGTGAAAGGCCGGGTGTAGGGCCGCGGGGGTGCGGGCATCCGCCGGCCCGGCCAGAACGTGCCCCGGCTTGTTCGGATATTCGCGGCCGACATGGCCGAGGGCGACGGCGGCGAAGCGCGCGGCGATGTCGGGGGTGAGCGTGGGCGCGGGCGTCATCGCGGCATTCCGGCGGGCGTTCTGCGGGGACTCGGCGACCGCCGGCATAGCGGTTTTCCCGGTGCGGCGTCAGGGCCCGCGGATCCTTTGCCGGCACGGCCCCGGATCGGCTATCGCGGTGAGGCCGGGCCGGACGCGCCGGCCCCAGTGAGAGCCCCCATGCGCCGCGCGCCGCCCGCAGCCCTCCTCGTCGTGGCCCTCGTGGCGGCCCTGTCGGCCGCAGCGGCACCGGCCGAAGCCGCGCCGGACCCGAGCCGCGACGTGCTGTGGGCCGCCCTGAAGACCTGCGTGCTCGCCAAGCGGCTCGCCAACCGGACCTTCCCGTGCCTGTCGGTCGATCTCGGGGACGGTGACCGTCCGGGCTCGGCGGTCCTGCGCGCGCCCGGCGAGCCGACCCACAGCGTCGTCATGCCGACCGACACCGTGCCGGGCCTGGAGGCGCCGGTCCTGCGGGGACCGCGCGGTGCCGCCTACTGGCGGGCGGCCCTGGCGGCGCGGCCGCTCGTGTCGGACGTGCTGAAGGGGAGGCTCACCCCCGCGGAGGTCGGGCTCGCGGTCAACTCGGCCCGGGGCCGCAGCCAGGACCAGCTCCACATCCACCTCGACTGCCTGAAGCCGAGCGTGCTCAAGGCGATCCGAGCGCACGGCCGGCAGGTGCGCCACACCTGGAGCCGCTTCCCGGTGCCGCTGGCCGGCGACCGGTACTACGCCCTGCGCGTGCCGGAGGCGGAGGCCGCGCAGTTCAACCCGTTCGCGGCCCTGCACACCCTGCCGGGCGCCCGGCCGGACCTGCACCGGACGAGCTTCGCGGCGCTCGCCACGCCCCCGGGCGATCCCGAGCCGGGCTACATCCTGCTGGCCTACCGGGCGCCGAGCGCCAGCGCCGAGGACGTGATGGACCACAGCTGCACCGTCGCTGCGTCCCGCGGCGGCGCTTGAGCGGGCCCGGTCACCGGCTCAGTCCCTCCGCGCGGTAGAAGCCGGCCAGGCCGGCCCCCGCGGCGAGCCGGATCTTGGGCAGGGCGACGCGGTCGAACAGGGCCGCGTCGCGCGCCCGGTTCCCGCGCTCGGTGACGGCGATGTGGTAGATCATCGCCCATTTCACGCTGTCCCGGCCGCCGTCGAGGGCGCCGAGCCGGTCGCGCACGAACCACGACCGGCGCAGGTAGCGGATCAGGCCGGTGGCGGTCGGGACGTCGAGAAGGATCACGCCCGTCGCCCGCTCCAGACGCTGCGGCAGGCACCGGGCATAGGTGCCGTCCATGACCCAGCGCGGCTCGCGGATCGCCGCGTCGTGCAGGGCCTGGAACTCCGCGAAGGGCCGCGGATCCCAGTCGGTGCCCGGCTGGTGGTACAGCCGGTCGAGGTGGACCGGCGGCAGGCCGCGCGCCCGCGCGATGGCGACCGCCAGGGTGGACTTACCGCTGTTCGACGGCCCCAGGATGCAGAGCCGCGGGCCGAGCGCGTCGAGGGTCACGGCGAGCGCGGCGGTGGCAGCGCGTCGAGCAGCTGGCGCAGGAATGCCCGCACCGCCTTCGGCAGCCGCCGGTCGCGCATCGCCTGGATCTTCACGCTCCGGGCGAGGCTCGTCCGGGACTGGATCGGCAGGCTGACAAGCTCGTTGAGCCGCAGGGGCGTCTGCACCGACAGCGCCGACATCAGGGCGATGCCGCGGGAGCGCCGCACGAAGGGCAGCAGCGCCGAGAGCGTGTTGGAGGTCAGCACCGGCTCCACCGCGATGCCCTCGTGCGCGCAGGCGGCGTCGAAGACCTGCCGCAGGGTCGTGTCCCGGGTCGGCAGGGCGACGGGATACTCCAGCAGGTCGACGAGGCGCAGGGCCGGCGCCCGCGCGAGGGGATGGTCGGGCGCGGCCAGCGCCAGCATGTCGACCTGCCCGTCGTAGAGCACCTCGACCTGCGCGGTGGGTGTCAGCGCGAAGGTGATCCCGAGATCGGCATCCCCCACCGACACCGTCTGGGTGACCTGGGCCGGGGGCTGGACCGTGACCTCGAAGCGGATGCCGGGATGGGCCGCGTGGAAGGCCGCGATGGCGTTCGGCACGATGTCGAGGGAGAAGCCCTCCGAGCAGGCGACCCGGATCAGCCCGCGGGCGAGCCCTTCCAGCTCCCGGATCTGGGTGACCACCTGCTCGGAGCGGATCAGCACCTGATGGGCGTGCTGCGCCAGCAGCTCACCGGCCGGGCTCGGCACCATGCCGCGCGGGCGGCGCTCGAACAGCACGCAGTCGAGCTCGGCCTCCAGATTGGCGATCTGCCGGCTGATCGCCGAGGCCGCGACGTTGAGCTGGGACGAGGCGGCCGCGATCGACCCGGTGCGGGCCACAGCCAGGAAGTAGCGCAGGCCCGTACTCTGCATTATCGTGCTCGATGCGCTGTATGGTGCCGTGCACATTGCCGATACGGCAACGCAGCACTCGCTAAATTCTACTTGTTGCGATCCCAGATGCACAACACCATGGCAGGGTGAAAAACGCGGCAGCCGCGGAACCGTCCGCCGGGCCTGTCCGCCGCGCCGTCGGAGCCTGCATGCCGCTACGGACCCTCACCCGAGCCGCCACCCTGGCCGCCTCGTTCGCGACCCTGATCGCTGCCCACCCGGCGCTGGCCGGCAAGGCCAACGACACATTGGTCTACGCGTCGGACAGCGAGCCCGAGAACGTCAGCCCGTACCACAACAGCGCCCGCGAGGGCGTGATCCTGGCCCGGAACTGCTGGGACACGCTGCTGTACCGGGATCCCAAGGACGGCACCTACAAGCCGTTCCTGGCGACCGCCTGGAAATGGGCGGACGACACAACCCTCGACCTCACGATCCGCGAGGGCGTGGTCTTCCACAACGGCGACCCGCTCGGGCCGGAGGACGTGGCCTTCACGTTCAACTACGTGCTGACCCCCGAAGCGCGCACGGTCACCCGCCAGAACGTCGACTGGATGAAGTCGGTGGAGGTGACCGGCCCGCACAGCGTGCGCATCCACCTGAAGGCCCCGTTCCCGGCGGCGCTGGAATACCTCGCCGGCCCGACCCCGATCTTCCCGGCCAACTACTTCAAGAAGGTCGGCCTCGACGGTTTCGCCAAGGCGCCGGTCGGCAGCGGCCCGTACCGGATCACCAAGGTCGACAGCGGCCGCGGCGTCTCCATGGAGCGGTTCGACAAGTACTGGGCCGAGAGCCCTCTGGGTAAGCCGAAGATCGGCAAGCTGCAGTTCCGCGTCATCCCGGACGGCGAGAGCCGGATGGCCGAGCTGATGACCGGCGGCGTCGACTGGATCTGGCGGGTGCCGAGCGACCAAGCCGAGCAGTTGCGCGCCGCGCCCAACATCACGGTCCTCAATTCCGAGACGATGCGGGTCGGGTTCCTGCAGTTCGACACGCTGGGCCGGGCGAAGGAGAACTCGCCGCTCAAGGACGTGCGCGTCCGGCAGGCGATCTCCTACGCCATCGACCGCAAGGCGATGGTCGACAACCTCGTGCGCGGCGCCTCGCGGGTGATGAACGCGCTGTGCTTCGTCGACCAGTTCGGCTGCACCGACCAGGGGGTGATGCGCTACCCCTACGACCCCGCCAAGGCCAAGGCGCTGCTCAAGGAAGCCGGCTACCCGAACGGGTTCGAGATCGACCTCGGCGCCTATCGCGAGCGCGACTACGCCGAGGCGGTGATCGGCTATCTCGGCGCCGTCGGCATCAAGGCGCGGCTCAACTACCTGCGCTACGCGGCGTTCCGCGACGCGCTGCGGGCCGGCAAGACCTCGATCGGCTACCAGACCTGGGGGTCGTTCTCGGTGCTCGACGTCTCGGCCTTCGACGGTGTGTATTTCCGCGGCGGCGAGGAGGACCTGACCAAGGATCCGCAGGTGATCGCCGACCTGCAGGAGGGCGACAGCTCCATGGATCCCGAGAAGCGCAAGGCCGCCTACGCCAAGGCGCTCCAGCGGATCGCCGCGGAGGCCTACGCCCTGCCGATGTTCTCCTACTCGACCAACTACGCCTTCACGTCGGACCTCAACTTCACCGCCCAGCCCGACGAGGTGGCGCGCTTCTACGCGGCGTCGTGGAAGTGACGGCGGTGGCCGTAGCGCGCCGCGCCCCCTCTCCCGTGCGGGAGAGGGCACCCGCGATCCGGCCGGGTTCCGAAGGCGGCAGCCGATCCGGTCCGCATCGCCGAAAAGGAGCCTGAGCCATGCTGGCCTTCACGTTCCGGCGCGTGCTGGTCGCCCTGGCGGTGGCCTTCACGGTCTCGGTGGCGAGCTTCCTGCTCCTCCATCTCTCGGGCGACCTCGCCACGGCCATCGCCGGCCCTGAGGCCACCGGGCCGCAGATCGCCCAGATCCGCCAGGATTACGGCCTGGACCAGCCGCTGCTGACCCAGTTCCTCACCTGGGGCTGGCGGGCGCTGCACCTCGACTTCGGCAACTCCTTCTATTTCCGTGAGAGCGTGATCGACCTGCTGGCCGCCCGCCTGCCGATCACCCTCTATCTCGGCATCATCGCGCTGGCCGTGGCGCTGTTCGTGGCCATTCCCCTCGGCGTCGTCGCCGCCGTGAAGCGGGACACGTGGATCGACCGGACGGCGCTCGCCGTCTCGGTGCTGGGCCAGGCGATGCCGAGCTTCTGGTTCGGCCTGACGCTGATCCTGATCTTCTCCGTCAACCTCCGCTGGCTGCCGGTCTCGGGCAACGCCACCTGGAAGAACTTCGTCCTGCCCGCAGTGGCGCTCGGCTACTACGCGATGCCGGCGGTGATGCGGCTCACCCGCAACGGCATGCTGGAGGTGCTGGCCTCCGACTACGTCCGCACCGCCCGCGCCAAGGGGCTGCCGCCCCGGAAGATCCTAGTGCGGCACGCGCTCCGCAACGCCGTGATCCCGGTGATCGCCCTGTCGGCGGTGCAGTTCGGCTTCATGCTCGGCGGCTCGATCGTGATCGAGGCGGTGTTCTCGCTCCAGGGCCTCGGGCAGCTCGCCTGGGAATCCATCGCCCGCAACGACTTCCCCGTCGTCCAGGCGATCGTGCTGGTTCTGGCCATGATCTACATCGGCCTGACGCTGGCGGCCGACCTCCTGAACGCCTTCCTCGACCCGCGCCTGCGCCAGTCGTGAGGATCCGCCGATGAGCCTCCCCCCCGACACGGCGGCGCTCGCCGCCCCGGCCCTGCCCCCGGACGCGCCGGTCGCGCTCGCGCCGGTGCCCTCCCCCACCCGCCTGATCCTGCGGCGGGGCCTGCGCCACACCGGCTTCCTGATCGGGGCCGGGATCCTCGGGCTGATCGTGCTGGCGGCGCTCGCCGCCCCGCTCATCGCGCCGCACGACCCCTACGCGCAGGACGTGTCCCGCCGCCTGATCCCGCCGGTCTGGCAGGCCAAGGGCACCTGGGAGCACGTGCTCGGCACCGACAAGCTCGGCCGCGACTACCTCAGCCGCCTGCTCTACGGCGGCCAGATCTCCCTGCTGATCGGGATCTCGGCGGCGCTGATCTCCGGGCTGATCGGCACGACGCTGGGTCTCTGCGCCGGCTATTTCGGCGGCTGGGTCGACTCGGTGGTGAGCTACGTGGTGACCACCCGGCTCGCCATGCCGGTGGTGCTGGTGGCGCTCGCCATGGCGGCGCTGGTCGGCGGCTCCCTGAAGGTGGTGGTGCTGGTGCTGGGCTTCCTGCTCTGGGACCGCTTCGCCGTGGTGACCCGGGCCGCGACCCAGCAGATCCGCAACCAGGACTTCATCTCGGCCGCCCGCGCCGCCGGGCTGACCGACCTGCGGATCATCGGCCAGGAGATCCTGCCCAACATCATGAACGCGCTGATCGTAGTGGCGACCCTGGAGATGGCCCACGCGATCCTGCTGGAGGCCGCCCTGTCGTTCCTCGGGCTCGGCGTCCAGCCGCCCCTGCCCTCCTGGGGCCTGATGATCGCCGAGGGCAAGCAGTACATGTTCTTCCAGCCCTGGGTGATCACCATCCCGGGCGTGGCGCTCCTCCTCCTCGTGCTGGCGATCAATCTCTTAGGTGATGGCCTGCGCGACATCACCGCCCCCGAGGCACGCCATTGATGCCGTCGTCTTTGCGAGCGCAGCGAAGCAATCCAGGGCGGCGCCACGCTGCCGGGAGGTCCCGCTTCCCTGGGTTGCTTCGCTACGCTCGCAATGACGGGTGGGGCCGCCCGCGCGAACAAATGACACCCCTTTCCTTCGCCTGAGATCACACCATGACGCGAGACGCCGCCATCGCGCGCGCCACTGACAGCTTCGATTCGGGCGCGTTCCTCGCCCTCTTGCGGGAGGCGGTGGCGATGCCGACCGAGAGCCAGGCCCCCGGCCAGGAGGCGGCGCTCCGCGCCTATCTCGACGCCTTCATCGCGCCGCTGGTCGCCCGCCTCGGCTTCGAGACCCCGAAGATCTTCCCCAACCCCGACGGGGTGCACGGCCCGTTCCTGATCGCCGAGCGGCGCGAGGGCGCGGACCTGCCGACCGTGCTGATCTACGGCCACGGCGACACGGTGCGGGGCTATCCCGAGCAGTGGCGCGAGGGCCTGGGCCCCTGGGAGATCGTGGTCGAGGGCGACCGCTGGTACGGGCGCGGCACCGCCGACAACAAGGGCCAGCACGTCCTCAACCTCGCCGCCCTGGAGCAGGTGATCGCGGCCCGCGAGGGCCGTCTCGGCTTCAACGTGAAGCTGCTGATCGAGATGGGCGAGGAATCGGGCTCCCCGGGCCTGCGGCCGTTCTGCCGCGAGCAAGCCGAGGCCCTCCGGTCCGACGTGCTGATCGCCTCGGACGGCCCCCGCCTCAACGGCGAGCGCCCGACCCTCTTCCTCGGCTCCCGCGGCGCCTACAATTTCGAGCTGAGCCTGAACCTGCGGGAAAGCCCGCACCATTCCGGCAACTGGGGCGGGCTGCTGCGCAACCCCGGCACCGTGCTGGCCTCGGCGATCGCCTCGATGGTCGACGCAAGGGGCGCCATCCTGGTCGAGGCCCTGCGGCCGCCGCCGATCCCCGAGGGCGTGCGCGCGGCGCTCGCCGACATCCGGGTCGGCGAGGATCCGACCGCGCCCACGATCGACACCGACTGGGGCGAGCCGGGCCTCACCCCGGCCGAGCGGGTCTTCGCCTGGAACACGCTGGAGGTGCTGGCCTTCAAGACCGGCGACCCGGACGGGCCGCTCAACGCCGTGCCGCCCCACGCCAAGGCGACCCTGCAGCTGCGCTTCGTGGTCGGCACTGACTGGCAGAACCTGATCCGGAACGTGCGCGCCCATCTCGACGCGCACGGCTTCCCGATGATCGAGGTCCGGCCGGCCCGCGCCGCGGAAGTCTTCCAGGCGACGCGGCTGCCCGTGGAGGATCCCTGGGTCGAGTGGGCGCTCCAGTCGATCGAGGCGAGCAGCGGAAAAAGGCCGGCGCTGCTGCCCAATCTCGGCGGCTCGCTGCCGAACGACGCCTTCTCGGAGATCCTCGGCCTGCCGACCCTCTGGGTGCCGCATTCCTACCCGGCCTGCCGCCAGCACGGGCCCGACGAGCACATGCTCGCCTCCGGCACCCGCGAGGGCCTGGCGATCATGGCCGGCCTGTTCTGGGATCTGGCCGAGGCCGGACCCGACATCCTCCGCCGCCGCACAGCGAGGGCCTGACACGATGAGCGAGCCGGTCGTCCGCATCCGCGATCTGACGATCGCGCTCCCCAAGGGCGCCGATCGCCCGCACGCGGTCGAGGGCCTGAACCTCGACCTGGAAGCCGGAAAGATCCTCTGTGTGGTCGGGGAATCGGGCTCGGGCAAGTCGATGAGCGCCTACGCGCTGACCGGCCTCCTGCCCCGGGCCCTGAAGCCGACGGCCGGCACGATCCTGTTCGAGGGGCGGGATCTCCTGACCCTCGACGAGCCCGCGTGGCGCAGCTTGCGCGGGCGCCGCATCGCCATGGTGTTCCAAGAGCCGATGACGGCGCTGAACCCGGTGATGCGGATCGGCGACCAGATCGCCGAGATGTTCGAGGCGCACAACCTGCTCACCCGCAGCGAGCGCTGGGCCCGGGCAGTGGCGCTCGCCACCGAGGTCGGGCTTCCCAACCCCGAGGAGGCGGTGCGGGCCTACCCGCATCAGCTCTCCGGCGGCCAGCGGCAGCGGGCGATGATCGCCATGGCGCTGGCGCTGGAGCCCTCGGTGCTGGTCGCCGACGAGCCGACCACGGCGCTGGACGTCACCACCCAGGCCCAGATCCTCCGGCTGATCCGCGACCTGCAGCGGAAGCGCGGGATGAGCGTCCTGTTCATCACCCACGATTTCGGCGTGGTGGCGGAGATCGCCGACCACGTGGCGGTGCTCCAGCGCGGACGGCTGGTCGAATCCGGCACCGCCGAGGCCGTGCTGCGCAATCCGCAGGCGCCCTACACCAGGGCGCTGCTCGCCGCCGTCCCGAGCCTGACGCCGCCGCCGCGCCCGCCCCTGGAGGCGGCCCCGGTCGCGCTCTCCGTGAACCGGTTGTCCAAGACCTATTCCGGGCGCTCCGGCCTGTTCGGCAAGCCGCGGGTCGTCGCGGCCGTCAAGGAGGTCTCGTTCGACGTCCGCCGCGGCGAGACCCTGGGGATCGTCGGCGAATCCGGCTCCGGCAAGTCGACCACGGCGCGGCTCGCGATCCGGCTGATCGAGCCCGACGGCGGCACGGTCCGGCTGGGCGAACTCGACTACACGGCGCTCAAGAGCGGCGACCTGCGCGACAAGCGCAGCCGGATCCAGATGATCTTCCAGGACCCGTTCGCGTCGCTGAACCCGCGGCGCACCGTGGAGCAGATCATCACGGCGGGCCCGATCGCCCACGGGGTCCCGGCCGCCGAGGCCCGGGAGCGGGCGCGCAGCCTCCTCGACCTCGTCGGTCTCGATCCGAAGGCCGCCGCCCGCTACCCCAACGCCTTCTCGGGCGGGCAGCGCCAGCGCATCGGCATCGCCCGAGCGCTCGCGATGGAGCCGGACGTGCTGGTGGCCGACGAGGCGGTCTCGGCGCTGGACGTCTCGGTCCAGCGGCAGGTGCTGGACCTGCTGGAGGACCTGAAGCAGAGATTGTCGCTGGCGATGCTGTTCATCACCCACGATCTGCGGGTGGCCGCCACGATCTGCGACCGGATCGCCGTGATGCACCGCGGCGCCATCGTGGAGATGCGGGGCACCGCGGACCTGTTCGCCGCGCCGGAGCACGCCTACACCCGCACCCTGCTCGCCGCGGTGCCGGGCGCGCGCGCCTCCTGAGCCGTTCCGGCCCCGGACGGGCCAATCTGGGACGCAGAGACAAGTTTTTTGGACGGGACCGCCCTGTCCGGATCCTGCAAGTTCAGTAGGATAGCGCCGTTGTCGAGGGTGGAGCACCCCGGCGGATCCACGGCTGCACCCGCTATCCGTCCCCGCCCGCACCTCGCACGGGGACAGGGTTATCGAGCGTGTCGATCTCAGACAAGACCGACGACATCAGGCCGAACCGCAAGCGCAGCGAGACGAATCTGCCGCCGGTGCTCCGCCGCGGGCGCGAGCACCGGATCGTGCGCTGGATCGGCGCCGCGAACCGCAAGGCGCCGCGCCCCGCGGAGGAGCCCGCGGCCGCGGACAACCGGGTGATCAAACTGAGCTGGGCCGACACGTTCGGCCGCCCGGGCCGCGCCGAGCCCGGCCGATCCGAGCCGGCCCCCGCGCAGGTGCTGCCGTTCCTGGGGCGGCGGAGCGAGACCGCGCCGCGCGCGGCCCCGCGCCGCGCCGCCGATCAGCCGCCGGTGCCCGTCCTGCGCTGATCGACGCGCCCGCCGGGCACGCCGAGGCCGATCGCCTTCGCCAGCGCGGAGCGCTGCGCGGCGTAGCCCGGCGCCGTCATCGGGTAATCGTCCGGCAGACCGTAGCGCTCGCGGTACCGCTCCGGCGTCAGGCCGTGGGCGGTGAGGTGGCGCTTCAGGGTCTTGTAAGTCCGGCCGTCGATGAAGCTGACGATCCCGTCCTCCTGGACCGACTTGCGGATCTGGGCCGGCGTCGGCCGCTCCACGGCCGGCTCGACCGCGGCCGCCGGCGCCTGCCCGTCGAGGGATGCCAGGGCCGCGTGCACGCTCGCCATCAGCTCGGGCAGGGCCGTCGGCGGAACGGAATTGTTCGAGACGTAGGCGGCGACGATCTCGCCCACCAGCGTGACCAACCTGAGGCTGTTCTCGGGATTCTTTTCAGGCACTGCGCGAGTCCACACGAAGCTTTCGACGACGATGCCTGCGGTTCCAAAGCAAAAACCGCGTATGTGTCAAGACGGTCTTGACTGAGGGATGATCACCCGAAGCGCTTTTCGGTTCGGATGGGCCGGATCGCCGGCGCGAAAGGCTCCGGTCACCTGCACAAAGGTGCCGATGGAATGCCTGTTACACGGGTCGGGAGCCCGCGCGGCGGGAAAGACCGCGCGCGGCGTCACCCGATCCCGAGGGCGCGGATCAGCGTCAGGCTGAGGGCGATCAGGACCGCCAGGGAGGCGGTGACCGCGAGGGTGACCCGGCCGCCGACCCGGGCCAGGACCCGGACGTCGACCCCGAGGCCGAGGGCGGCCATGGACAGGACCGTGAGCACGCCGGCGAGCTGGGTCAGCGGCTTCACCGCCGGGTCCGGGACGAGGCCCAGGGAGCGCAGGGTGGCCAGCGCCAGGAAGCCGAGGATGAACCAGGGCACCAGCTTGGTGAAGCCCGGACGGGACGGCGGCGGCGGCGCCCCCGCCGCCTGCGGCAGACGCGGGGCGATCAGCGAGAACACCACCACGACCGGGCCGAGCATCAGCACCCGCACCAGCTTGACCAGGGTGCCGACCTGGGTCGACAGCAGGCTCACCGGGACGGTCGCGGCCAGGACCTGCGGCACCGCGTAGACGGTGAGCCCCGCCAGCACCCCGTACTGGTTGTCGGTCATGCCCGCGAGGGGCACGAACAGCGGCAGCCCGAGCACCATCAGCACGCCGAGGACGGCGGTGAACGCGATGGCGGCGGCGATGTCCTTCGCCTCCGCGCCGATCACGGGCGCGACCGCCGCGATGGCCGAGTTGCCGCAGATGGCGTTGCCGCAGGCCACCAGGATCGCCATCCGGGCCGGCAGCCCGAGCGCCCGGCAGATCGCCACGCTGGCGGCGATGCCGAGCACCACGGTCCCGACGATGCCGGCCAGCAGCGCCGGGCCGGAGGCGAGGATCGCCGCGAGGCTCAGGGAGGCGCCGAGCAGCACCACGGCGACTTCGAGGAGCTGCTTGGCCGAGAAGGCGATGCCGGTGCGGAACTGCGCCGGGGGCGTCCAGGCGGTCCGCACCGCGATGCCGATCAGGATCGCCAGGACCAGGGCCTCGATGTAGGGGTGACCGGCGACCCGCTCCTCTACCGCCTGCGCGGCCATCGCCACCGCGGTGATCACCGCGCACAGGCCGATGCCGGGCAGGACCGAGGCGGCCGTGTCCGACCGGCCACCCCGTTCGGGGCGGGCCGGCGTCGGGGCCGTCTTGGATGGGGCGTCAGGGCTCACGGGAACGGGCTCCGGGGGTCGTAAGCGGAGCCTATAGGAAGAAAACGTTCGCCGCACCGTCGCAACAGAGAAGTTCGATCTCTATTCGAGCAACATGCGAGAAGACACGTCTCCGCAGAGATCGGGGCCGGCCTCGGGCGGAGCGCGGCCGGAGCGCTCCGCCCGGCCCGCCCCCGCTCAGGCCTGCATGCCCCAGCGCTGGACGGTGCGCCGCTCGATCGTCTGGAAGATCAGGTTCTCGACCACGAGACCGATCAGGATCACGGTGAGCAGCCCGGCGAACACGTTCGGGATGTCGAGCATGTTCTTGTTCTCGAAGATGAACCAGCCGAGGCCGCCCGCCCCGGACGACACCCCGAAGACCAGCTCGGCGGCGATCAGGGTGCGCCACGCGAAGGCCCAGCCGACCTTCAGGCCGGTGAGGATCGACGGAAAGGCCGCCGGGATCAGGATCTTGCCGATCAGCCGCGGGCCCGACAGTCCGTAATTGCGCCCGACCATCTTGAGCGTGCGGCTGACCGACAGGAAGCCCGAATGGGTGTTGAGGGCGATCGCCCAGGTCACCGAGTGGACCAGCACGAAGATCAGGCTGCCGTTGCCCAGGCCGAACCAGATCAGCGCCAGGGGCAGGAGCGCGATCGCCGGCAGCGGGTTGAACATCGACGTCAGCGTCTCGAGCAGGTCGGTCCCGATCCGCGACGCGATGGCGACGCCGGTGAGCACGGTCGCCAGGGCGACGCCGGCGGCGTAGCCCATGAGCAGTACCTTCAGCGAGCTCCAGGCCCGGGCCGGCAGCGTGCCGTCCGCGATGCCCCGGAAGAAGGCCTCCACGGTCGCCGTGAAGGTCGGGAACAGGAGGTCGTTGTCGAGGTAGCGCCCGTAAGCCTCCCAGATCCCGGCGAGGAGCACGAGGATCACGACCTTGCGCAGCCACGCCTGGTTGTAGAGCCGCTCGGCGACCGACAGCGGCTTCTCCACCACGGTGGCGCCGTGGGCGTGGCCGGTCTCGCGCACGATCTCGGGCCGGCCGGACGGCGGCAGGGCCGCGAGGCGCGGCGCCGGGCCCGTCCCGGCCAGCGGGGCGCCGCTCAGGGCTTGCGCGCTAGACATTCTCCGCCTCCTGGATCTCTTCCGAGAACAGCATGTGCTGGATCCGGCCCTCGAGCTGCAGCGCCGCCTCCGGCGACGCGGCGCTGTTGAGCTCGGCCTTCACCTCGCCGGGATGGGGCGAGAGCAGCAGGATGCGCGAGCCGACCTTGATCGCCTCGGGGATCGAGTGGGTGACGAACAGCACGGTGAAGCGCGTGCCCTCCCACAGGGCCAGCAGCTCGTCCTGCATGCGCCGCCGGGTCAGCGCGTCGAGCGCCGCGAAGGGCTCGTCCATCAGCAGGATGTCGGGCTCCATCGCCATGCCGCGGGCGATGGCGACGCGCTGCTTCATGCCGCCCGACAGGGTGTGGGGGTAGCTGTCGGCGAATTTCGTGAGGTTGACCTTGTCGATGTAGAGGTTGGCCCGGTCCAGGGCCTCGCGGCCTCTCAGCCGGCCCGAGGCCTCGAGGGCGAAGACCACGTTCTGCCGGACCGTCTTCCACGGCAGGAGCTGGTCGAATTCCTGGAACACCATCATCCGGTCGGGGCCGGGCTCGGTGACCGGGCGCCCCTTCAGGCGGATCTCGCCCTCGGTCGGCGCCATGTAGCCGCCCACCGCCTTGAGCAGGGTCGACTTCCCGCATCCGGACGGCCCGAGCAGGACGAAGCGGTCCCCGGGCCAGACCCGGAAGCTCACCCGGTAGGTGGCCGTGACGAGGTGCTCGGGCGTCTTGTAGCGGAGCGTGACGCCGTCGACCTCCAGCAGAGGCTGACCCGTGTCCATCCATCCTCCCTGGCGCCGCGGTTTGAACCGCGTTTCGCTGAGGGCCGGAGATGGTCCGCCCCTCACGGGAAAGTGTATCGGCCCGCGGAAGAGGCTGTAAAGGTCGATATTTTGTATGCGATGGGATCTTCGTCCCGATCGTCAGGCCCGACGGGTCAGGCCGGGTGCCACCACCGGCCCTTCAGCACCACGCCCTCGGCGGTGATCCGCCGGTCGCCCGTCATGTGCTCGCCCCGGGTGTCGACGTAGTCGAACGCGCCGTCCCGCACCGCCAGCACCGTGGCGTCGCCGAGCGCTCCGACCTTCAGGGTCCCGTACTCCATCCGCTTCAGCGCCACGGCGGCGTTCACCGTGGAGGCGGCGACGACCTCGGTGAGGCTCATGCCGAGGCAGAGCATCTTCGACATGGTGGTGACCTGGTCGAAGGCCGGCCCCTCGATGCAGAGCTGGTGCACGTCCGACGAGATCGTGTCGGGCAGGAAGCCGCCCGCCAGCATGGCCCGCGCCGTCCTGAAGGCGAACGAGCCCTTGCCGTGGCCGATGTCGAAGATCACGCCCCGCGCCCGCGCCTCGCGGAGCGCCGGCTTCACGGCGCCCTGGGCCGTGATGGGCGAGTTCGGGAAGGGCCGGAACGCGTGGGTCAGCACGTCGCCGGGCCGCAGCATGGCCAGCACCTCCTCGTAGCTCGGCGGCGGCTCGTCGATATGGGCCATCAGCGGCAGGCCGGTCTCCTCGGCGACCTGCAGGGCGATGTCGAGCGGCGCGGTGCCCTGGTCGCCCGAGGCGTGGCGCCCGACCCGGACCTTGATGCCGACGATCACGTCCCGGTTGGCGTCGGCGACCTCGACCGCCTCCCGGGGCGCCATGAGCCGCGGGTCCTCGCTCTCGCCGACCATGATGGTCTTCGAGAAGCCGAAGATCCCCGCGAAGGAGACGTGCAGGTATGCGAGGATCCGCGCCTGCGACCGCTCGATCACGTGGCTGCGGAAGCCCGCGAAGTTGCCCGGCCCGGCGCTGCCGGTATCGACCGAGGTTGTCACCCCCGAGGTCCGGCAGAACTCGTCGGCGTCGATGCCGAGCGAGGTGCCGCCCCAGTAGACGTGGGTGTGCAGGTCGATCAGGCCCGGCGTGACGATCGCGCCTTCCATGTCGCGCACCTGCGTGCCGGGGCCCGCCGGCAGGTCGCGGCCGAAGCCCGAGACGCGGCCGTCCGCGAAGGCGACGTCGCAGATCCCGTCGTGGTTCTGCGACGGGTCGATGACCCGGGCGCCCTTCAGGATGAGGTCGTGCTGCACGGTTGTCTCCGGATGTGGTTCGCGAAAGGCTCAACCGTCATCGCGAGCGCAGCGAAGCGACCCAGAGATCCGCCACGCTCGGAGATCGCGCGCGACACTGGGTTGCTTCGCCGCGCTCGCAAAGACGGATGGTCAGGCCGCCCGGGCGGGCACGGCCGTGTCGTTGAGGTGGCAGGCGGCGAGATGGCCGGCGCCCACCGCGTCGAGGCCCGGCACCTCGGTCCGGCAGCGGTCGAAGGCGTGCGGGCAGCGGGTGTGGAAGCGGCAGCCGGAGGGCGGGTTGATCGGGCTCGGCACGTCGCCCTTGAGCACGATGCGGGTGCGCCCGGCCCCGGGCTCGGGGATCGGCACCGCCGAGAGCAGCGCCTGCGTGTAGGGGTGCTTGGGCGCCAGGAAGAGATCCCGGCGGGGGCCGATCTCGACGATCTTGCCGAGATACATCACCGCGACGCGGTGGGTCATGTGCTCGACGATGGCGAGGTCGTGCGAGATGAACAGCATCGCGAGGTCGAGCTCGCGCTGCAGGTCGCGCAGCAGGTTGACGATCTGCGCCTTCACCGAGACGTCGAGGGCCGAGACCGCCTCGTCGCAGATGATCAGGTCCGGCTCGGCGGCGAGCGCCCGGGCGATGCCGATGCGCTGGCGCTGCCCGCCGGAGAACTCGTGCGGGAAGCGCCCCAGCGCCTCGCGCGGCAGGCCGACCCGCTCCATCAGGCTGGCCAGCCGGCTCTCCAGGTCGGCGCTGTTCCGGGCGAGGCCGAAATTGCGGATCGGCTCGGCCAGGATCGCCCGCACCCGCATCCGCGGGTTGAGCGACGAGAACGGGTCCTGGAACACCATCTGGATGTGGCGCCGCAGGGGCCGGAGCGCCCCGGCCGAGAGGTCGTCGATGCGGCGCCCGTCGAGCACCACCTGGCCGGCGGTGGGCGCATAGAGGCGCATCAGCGCCTTGGCGACGGTGGACTTGCCGCAGCCGGACTCGCCGACGAGCGAGAGGGTCTCGCCCCGGGCCACCGTGAAGGACAGGCCGTCCACCGCCTTGAGCACGCGCTTGGACTGGCCGAACAGGCCGCCGCCGAGGGCGAAGTGCTTCTTGAGGTCGTTGACCTCCAGCAGGGTGCGGGCGGCGGGTGCGGGCGTGGCGCTCATGCCGCGAGGGCGTCCTTCGGCGCGTAGTGGCAGGCGGCGAGGTGGCCCGGCGCCTTCGGCTCCAGGGCCGGCGCGTAGGCGCGGCACAGGTCGGTGACGTCCGGGCAGCGCCCGGCGAAGACGCAGCCCTCGATCCGGCCCTTCAGGCTCGGGACCATGCCGGGGATCTCGGCGAGCCGCGCGTCGGCGCCGTGCTCGACGGCGCCGAGCTTCGGCACCGCCCCCATCAGGCCGCGGGTGTAGGGGTGGCGCGGCGACCGGAACAGCTCGCGGACCGGCGCCTCCTCGACCTTGCGGCCGGCATACATCACCACCACCCGGTCGGCGACCTCGGCCACCACGCCGAGATCGTGGGTGATCAGCATGATCGCGGCCCCGACCCGGGCCTTCAGGTCGCGCATCAGGTCGAGGATCTGGGCCTGGATGGTCACGTCCAGCGCCGTGGTCGGCTCGTCGGCGATCAGGAGCTTCGGCGAGCAGGCGAGCGCGATGGCGATCA
The DNA here is from genome assembly GCF_050281105.1 of Methylobacterium sp. NPDC080182. Taxonomy (NCBI): domain Bacteria; kingdom Pseudomonadati; phylum Pseudomonadota; class Alphaproteobacteria; order Hyphomicrobiales; family Methylobacteriaceae; genus Methylobacterium; species Methylobacterium sp. NPDC080182. Next base: position 233,434 of record NZ_JBNNWO010000009.1, on the reverse strand, counting down.
TTACCCGCTGGCGCATGCCGCCGGAGAGCTGGTGCGGGTATTCCCGCACCCGGCGCCGCGGCTCGGGGATGCCGACCAGCGTCAGCATCTCCACGGCCCGCTCCTCGGCCTCCCGGCGGCCGAGCCCCTGGTGCAGCCGCAGGGTCTCGCCGATCTGGCGGCCGACCGTCAGCACCGGGTTCAGCGAGGTCATCGGCTCCTGGAAGATCACGCTGATGTCGTTGCCGCGGATCTTGCGCATGGCGCTGTTCGGCAGGTCGAGGAGGTTCCTGCCCTCGAACTTGATGGCGCCGGCGATGCGGGCCGGCGGCTCGGGCAGGAGCCGCAGGATCGACATCGAGGTCACCGACTTGCCGCAGCCGGACTCGCCCACGATCGCCAGGGTCTCGCCCGACTGGATCGCGAACGAGACCCCGTCCACCGCCCGGTTCACCCCGTCGGGGGTGCGGAAATGGACCTGCAGGTTCTCGATCGACAGGAGGGGGGTGCCGCTCATGCTGCCGGTCCTCATCAGACGTCTTTCGCCATGCGGGGGTCGAGGGCGTCGCGCAGGCCGTCGCCGACGAGGTTCACGGCGAGCACCGTCATCGAGAGGAAGATGGCCGGGAACAGGATGATGTAGAACTTCACCTGCCAGAGGGCCCGGCCCTCGGCCATGATGTTGCCCCAGGAGGGCGTCGAGGGCGGCACGCCCGCGCCGATGAACGACAGGATCGCCTCGGTGATCATCGCGGAGGCGCAGATGTAGGTCGCCTGCACGGTCATGGGCGCCAGCGTGTTGGGCAGGATGTGGCGCCAGATGATCGCCGGCATCCGGGTGCCGGTGGTGACCGCCGCCTCGACGTAGGGCTGCTCGCGCAGCGACAGCACCACGCCGCGCACGAGGCGGGCGACGCGCGGGATCTCCGCGATGGTGATCGCGATGATCACGTTCTGGACCGAGCCGCGGGTGAGCGCCATCAGCGCGACCGCGAGCAGGATCGGCGGGATCGACATCATGCCGTCGACGACCCGCATGACGATCCCGTCGAGCCAGCGCACCATACCGGAGACGAGGCCGACCGCGAGCCCGGCGACCGAGGCGAGGAACGCCACCGAGAAGCCGACCAGCAGCGAGACCCGGGCGCCGTAGACCACCCGCGAATAGACGTCGCGGCCGAGCATGTCGGTGCCGAACCAGTACTGCGCCGACGGGGCCCGGGTGCGCTTGGCGGGCGCCAGGGCGGTCGGGTCGACGGTGCCGAGATAGGGGGCCAGCACCGCCATCAGGAAGACGATGAGGAGCAGCACGCCGCCGACCACGATGGTCGGGTTGCGGCGTACATAGGTCCAGACCCGGCCCCGGCGCTTGCGGGCCGGGATGACGTCGGGCAGCGGCGCCGCGACGGCGAGGCCCGGCGGCGGGGGCGCCTTGGGGGTGATCCCCTCGGGCGGGGCGCCCGTCTGCGGGGCGCTGCTGGGGAAGGGCGCGACGGTCGCGGTCAATAGCGGATCCTCGGGTCGAGCACGGTGTAGAAGAGGTCGATGGCGAGGTTCACGAGCACGTAGACGAAGCTGAACAGCAGCACGACGCCCTGGATGACCGGGTAGTCGCGCCGCAGGATCGCGTCGACGGTGAGGCGCCCGAGGCCGGGGATCGCGAAGACCGTCTCGGTCACCACCGCACCGCCGATCAGCAACGCGATGCCGATGCCGATCACGGTGACGATCGGCACCGCGGCGTTCTTGAGGGCGTGGACGAACAGGACCGGCCCCTGCGACAGCCCCTTGGCCCGGGCCGTGCGCACGTAATCCTGCTGGAGCACGTCGAGCATGGTCGCGCGGGTCACCCGGGCGATCAGCGCGATGTAGACGAGGCCGAGCGTCACCGCCGGCAGGATCAGGTTGGACAGCCAGGGCCACACGCCCTGCTCGATCGGCGTGTAGCCCTGCACGGGCAGCCAGCCGAGCTCGAGGGCGAAGACGTAGGCCAGGATGTAGCCGACCACGAAGACCGGCACCGAGAAGCCCGTCACGGCGAGCCCCATCACGAGGCGGTCGATCAGGCTGCCGGCCTTCCAGGCGGCGACGACGCCCAGCGGCACCGCCACCACGATGGCGAAGACCAGGGTGACGAGCATCAGCGAGACGGTGGGCTGCACCCGCTGGCCGATCATGGTGGTGACCGGCAGGTTGGTGAAGATCGAGGTGCCGAGATCCCCGTGGAGGATCTGCCAGGACCATTCCCAGAACCGCACCAGGAACGGCCGGTCGAGGCCGAGCGTGGCGCGGATGCGGGCGACGTCGTCGGGCGTCGCCTGGTCGCCCGCGATGATCGCCGCCGGGTCGCCCGGGGCGAAGTAGAGGAGGCTGAAGACGAACAGCCCGACCACCGCCATGACCGGGATGGTGGCGAGGATGCGCCTGCCGATATAGCCGAGCATGGGGCCTCGCTAGGCTGTGGGCGGGAGGGCGCGGCGGGTGCGGCCGCCCCTGCCCCCCTCGCGGGTGCCGACCTTCACGCGTCCGGGTCGGGCGCGAACGCCGGCGGCGGAGCGCGACGCGCCCCCTCTCCCGTGCGGGAGAGAGACAGGAGAAGGGACCCGCGCCCGGTCCCGCGACCGCGTTGCCGAGCGCGGTATCCGAAGCCGGGAGCCCGCCCGAGAGACCGGGCGGGTCGGGCAACCCGACGTGGCGAGAGCGGGCGCCATCACGCCTTCGACACGCCCCAGGTGAAGGGGATCGGCCCCTTCACGATGCCCGAGACGTTCTTGCGCCACGCCTGGTAGCCGAGGAAGAACCCGGTGGGCACGTAGACCACGCCCTCGCAGGCGGCGGCGTTGACCTTGTCGATGGCGGCCTTCTCGGCGGCCGGGTCGGCGGCGTCGAACCACTCGGCGATGGCGGTCTCCACCGGCGGGATGTTCGGCCAGCCGAACCACGCCTTGTCGCCACTCGCCCGCACCGCCGGGTAGCCCGCCGGGTTGATGCAGTCGGCGCCCGCGTGCCAGGTGTGGAACATGTTCCAGCCGCCCTGGGACGGCGGCGCCTTGGAGGCCCGGCGGGTGCCGGTGGTGCCCCAGTCGGTCGCGACGAAATCGACGTTGAAGCCCATCTTCTTCAGGAGGTCGGCGGTGATGTCGCCCTGCGCCTTGGTGATCCCCTGGTCCTGCGCCACGATGCAGACCACCGGCTCGCCCTTGTAGCCGGCTTCCTTGAGCAGCTTCTGGCCGAGCTTGATGTCGCCCTTGCCGACATTGCCGCCGCCCGCCTCGCTGTAGAGGGGTGTGCCCGGCGTGAAGAAGCCCGGCAGCGTCTTCCACAGGCTGTCGTCGTCGCCGACGATCGCCCGCATGTAATCCTCCTGGCTCATCGCGGTCATGACCGCCTGGCGGATCTTCGGGTTGTCGAAGGGCGGGTGCAGGTGGTTCATCCGGAACGACCCGACATTGCCGAGCGGATCGGCGATGTCGACGTTGAGGTTGCTGTTCTTGCGCAGCAGCGGCACGAGGTCGGAGATCGGGTTCTCCCACCAGTCGACCTCGCCGTTCTGCAGGGCCGCCGACGCGGTGGCGGCGTCCGGCATGATCACCCACTCGACCCGGTCGACCAGCATGCGCTTGCCGCCCGCGAGCCAGGAATTCGGCTCGTCGCGGGGCTTGTAGTCGGTGAAGGTCTCGAACACCGCCCGGGCGCCCGGCACCCACTCGTTGCGGACGAACTTCATTGGGCCCGAGCCGACATACTCGGAGATCTGCGTGAACGGGTCGGTCTTGGCGATCCGCTCCGGCATCATTAGCGCCATCGGCGCGTTGGTCTTGCCGAGCGCGTAGAGCAGCTTCGGGAACGGCTTCTTCAGGCGCCACTGGAAGGTCCTGTCGTCGGTCGCCGCGAGGTCGTCCTGGATGCCGCGGATCATCAGGCCGATCGGGTCCCGGGCCATCCAGCGGGTGAGGCTCGCCACCACGTCCTTGGCGAGAACCGGCTCGCCGTCGTGCCACTTCAGGCCGGGGCGCAGCCGGAAGGTCCAGGTGAGCTTGTCGCCCGAGACCTCCTCGGACTCGACCATCTGGCGCTGTGGCTTCAGCTGCGCGTCGACGCCGTAGAGCATGTCCCAGACGAGGGTGCCGGCGTTGCGCACCACGTACTGGGTCCCCCAGATCGGGTCGAAATTCGCGAGGTTCGCCTGCGGCACGAAGCGCAGGACCTTGCCCCCCTGCGCCAGGGCCGGCCGCGCGAGCTGCGGCGCAGCCAAACCGAGCGCAGCCGAACCCTTGAGAAAGGTCCTGCGGTCCATCGTCTTCTCCCTGGCGGTGCGGATCTCAAGCATCGGTCGCCGGCCCGCACCTTGCGGGCGAGTTTGAACGGTTCTGATGCGCGGGCGCAATGGCCCGTGGTGACAACGACGTCCGGGCGCGCGTCCGCATCGCCGCCGGCCTCGGGGCGACGGCGGCATGGAGAGGGGCTGTGTCGGTGCGGCTCGAACTCACGGGCCGCGTCTCGCAAGGCCCGCGCCAGCCCGGCCGTCACTGCGTTATGTATTCATGATCGCGGAGCGCGCGGCATCTCGGTCGACATGTCCCGCACCGTCATCGCGAGCGCCGCGATGACGGCTGTGCCGACTTCATCGATCGGAAACGGGATCGCACAGCGTTTCGCGGCTCGGGATCGAGCGTGAGGCCGGAGATCCCCTCGCCCTTCGGCCTGCGCTGTGTGAGTCCGCGAGCCCGCCGCGGAGGAGGGCCAGCCGGGGCGGCGGGCGCCGGAATGGACGCCTCAGCCCACCTGCCGCAGGTGGCCGCCCCGCGCGCCCGGAACCGCCTGCATGGCGCGGATGAAGGCCGCGATGCGGGGGGCGATCACCGACCGGTAGCGCGAGCCGTTGAACACCCCGTAATGGCCGACGCCGGCCTGGAGGTGGTAGGCCTTGCGCGCTTCCGGAAGGTTCGGCGTCAGGTCGAGGGCCGCCTTGGTCTGGCCGACGCCGGAGATGTCGTCGTTCTCGCCCTCGACCGCCAGGATCGCGCAGCGGCGGATGGCGCCGAGATCGACCGGCGTGCCGCGGTGCGTCATCTGTCCCGTCGGCAGGGCGTGGTCGACGAACACGGTCTGCACGGTCTGGAGGTAGTACTCGGCCGTCAGGTCCATCACGGCGAGGTACTCGTCGTAGAACTCGCGGTGCTTCTCGGCCGAGTCGCCGTCGCCCGTCACCAGATGGTCGAACATATCCGAATGGGCGGTGACGTGGCGGTCGAGGTTCATCGCCATGAAGCCCGACAGCTGCAGGAAGCCCGGATAGACCCGGCGCCAGGCGCCCGGGTAGATCGGCGGCACGAGGCTGATCGTGTTCTGCTCGAACCACTTCTGGCCACGCTCCTGCGCGAGGCAGTTCACCGCGGTGGGCGAGCGGCGGGTGTCGATCGGGCCGCCCATCAAGGTCATGGAGGTCGGCACCGCCGGCTCGTCGGCCGCCTCCATCAGCGCCACCGCGGCGAAGACCGGCACCGCCGGCTGGCACACCGCCATGACGTGCAGGTCCGGCCCCAGGACCGCGAACATCTCCTGCAGGTAGTCGATGTAGTCGTCGAGATCGAACTGGCCCGCGAAGAGCGGCACCATCCGGGCGTCGGTCCAGTCGGTGATGAACACGCGATGGTTCGGCAGCATCGCCTCGACGGTGCCGCGCAGCAGCGTGGCGTAGTGCCCCGACATCGGCGCGACGATCAGCAGCTTGGGCTGCGGCTCCGCGGGGGCCGCCGGGAACGCGCGGTCGAAGGCGATCAGGCGGCAGAACGGCCGCTCCCAGACCACCCGCTCGGTGACCGGGACCGCCGCGCCGTCCACCACCGTCTCGGTGAAGCCGAAGGCGGGCTTGCCGTACTGGCGGGTGACGCGCTCGAACATCTCGCAGCCGGCGCTGACCGCGCGGGCATAGGGTCCGTAGGCCAGGGGATTGCCCGGCATCTGCAGCCCGTAGCGGGTGAGGTCGGCGGCGACGCGGGCGGGCGCCATCAGGGCGCGCGCGCCCTCGTACAGGGAATAGGCCAGCAGCATCGTCACCTCGCGGTCTCGCTCCGGCCGCGGGCATCGAGCCGCGCGGCCCATACCCCCTGCAACCCGAGTCGGTAGGATAATGCTCCACCCTGAACGCGGGCGGAACATCCCGGAGCTGCGGCGACTTGCCTGTGACCACGTCCGCGGGCGATCGTCCGCCAGCGACGACGTGTCCGGGGCGGTGAGCCGGGATTCCCATCGCCGCGTCATGCGAAGGGAGTCCACGGGACGCCGCGCCGGCGGGTCCGTCCGGCGACGCACCGATACAGCCCGTTACAGCCCATGCCCGATACCGATCTCAGCGGCCTCGGTCGCGACGCGCGACACCTGCGGCTCGACACCTTCGTCCGCCTGCGCTGGCTCGCCATCACGGGCCAGAGCGCGGCGGTCGTTGGGGCGCAGTTCGGCCTCGGCCTGCCGCTGCCGTTCGGCTGGTGCTTCCTGGTGATCGCCACCTCGTCCTGGCTGAACCTCGCCCTGCGGATCCGCTTCCCGGCGAGCTACCGGCTCAGCGACGATTCCGCGGCCCTGCTCCTCGCCTTCGACATCGTGCAGCTCGCGGCCCTGCTGTTCCTCACGGGCGGGCTCCAGAACCCGTTCTCGCTGCTGTTCCTCGCCCCCGTGCTGATCTCCGCCACCGCCCTGCCCCCCGAGCGGACCCTGGCGCTGGGCCTCCTGGCGGTGGGCCTCGCGACGCTGCTCGCCCTGGTGCACCGGCCCCTGCCCTGGTTCGCGGACGGGCGGATCGAGCTGCCGTTCCTGTACGTCTCCGGCGTCTGGACCGCGATCCTGCTCGGCACCGCCTTCACGGGCGTCTACGCGTGGCGGGTCGCCGAGGAGACCCGGCTCCTCGCCCAGGCGCTCGCCGCCACCGAGCTGGTGCTCGCCCGCGAGCAGCACCTGTCGCAGCTCGACGGGCTCGCGGCCGCGGCTGCCCACGAATTGGGCACACCGCTGGGCACGATCATGGTGGTGACCAAGGAGCTGATCCGCCAGCTCGGCCCCACCGCCTCGCCGGCGGTGGCGGAGGATCTCAACCTGCTGCGCGAGCAGGTCGACCGCTGCCGCGGCATCCTCGGCAAGCTGACCTCCCTCGATGGGGATGGGGCCGGGGCCGGCTTCCTGGAGACGGTGACGTTCAGCCACCTCGTGGAGGAGCTGGTGGCGCCGCAGCGGGCACTCGGCGCCGCCCTCGCCGTCACCAGCGCCGGCGAGGGGCCGGAGCCGGCCTGCCGGCGCAACCCGGGCGTCATGTTCGGGCTCGCCAACATCCTCGACAACGCCGTCGACTTCGCCGAGGCCGGCGTCACCGTCGAGGGGCGCTGGACGCCCGACCGGGTCTGGATCGAGATCCGCGACGACGGCCCGGGCTTCTCCAGCGAGGTGCTGCTGCGGGCGGGCGAGCCCTACGTGACCACCCGCAGCCACGACCGGCCGCAATCCGGTGGGACCGTGGGGGCCGGCCTCGGCCTCGGGCTGTTCATCGCCAAGACCCTGATCGAGCGCTCGGGAGCGCAGCTCGCCCTGATGAACGTCGCGGCGCCGGACGCCCACGGGGCGATCGTGCGCGTCTCCTGGGCCCGGCACATCTTCGAGCGCGGCGCCGCGCCGCGACATTCTCCGGAACTCAGTATCCGCGCCCCCCTGCCACCGGGCGATGCCGTACCTATATGAGGGACAGACCAAGAACCCGACGACGAAAACCCGAAAGGAGTACCGGATGCTCACGCAGCCCGGGACCTCGGCGGCGACCGACCCCGCCGTGATCAACGATGCCGATCCGCTGGCCGCTTTCTCCGACCGCAGCCTGCTGATCGTCGACGACGACAAGCCCTTCCAGACCCGGCTCGCGCGCGCCATGGAGAGCCGCGGCTACCACGTGCAGGTGGCCGACAGCGTCGCGGACGGCGTCTCCGCCGTCGAGGCGCGCGCGCCCGCCTTCGCGGTGATCGACATGCGCCTCGGCGACGGCAATGGCCTCGACGTGATCGCCCGCCTCAAGGAGCGCCGGCCCGAGGCCCGCGGCGTGATCCTCACCGGCTACGGCAACATCGCCACCGCGGTCACCGCGGTGAAGCTCGGCGCCTTCGACTACCTCGCCAAGCCCGCCGACGCCGACGAGATCCACGGCACGCTGATGGCGCAGCCGGGCGAGCGGGCCGACCCGCCCGAGAACCCGATGTCGGCCGACCGGGTCCGCTGGGAGCACATCCAGCGCGTCTACGAGCTGTGCAGCCGCAACGTCAGCGAGACCGCCCGGCGCCTCAACATGCACCGGCGGACCCTGCAGCGGATCCTGGCCAAGCGCGCGCCGCGCTGAGGCTGGACCGCTCCGGCGCCGTCCGGTCGGTTGCATCGCCCCGCCTCTGTGGGCTAGCTGCGCGGGTCCCGGACGGTTCGTCCGGGGCCCGAAATCTTTTCGAGGGCGGATCTCGTGAACGGGCGCAACGCCATCACCATCATCAGCATGATGGTCCTCGTCGGCACCGAGGTGTTCGCCGTGGCCATCGCGGCGGGCTGGGCCATCGCGGGCATCTTCGATCTCGGCGACCGGGTCGGGCACGTCCTGATGGGGCTGTTCAGCCTGTTCGCGGCCTGGATCATGCTCCAGCTCTGGCGCCGGGCGACCAGCATCGAGCCCCTGCGGGGCCCGGCTCCGGCGGCGCATCGCTGAACGAGCGCGCACGGGCGACTTTTCCGTTCAAGTTGCATCCAGCAGCGGAATGATCCCTATGCGTGCGGCGTGTTCGACAGTGCGCCGGCCTTCCTGTTAGAAGCGACCGGCGACGGTCTGTGTGACGTTGTCGCAGGTCACACCCCCGTCCTGACACGCGTGAGACCCGTAGATCCATGAAAGCCCGTATCATCGTCACCCTGAAGACCGGTGTGCTGGACCCGCAGGGCAAGGCGATCGAGGCCGCCCTCAGGTCCCTCGGCATCGAGGGCGTCGACGGCGTCCGTCAGGGCAAGGTCTTCGACATCGAGGTGTCGGCGGCCGACGGCGCCGCCGCCGAGACGACGCTGCGCACGGCCTGCGAGAAGCTCCTGGCCAACACCGTCGTCGAGAACTACGCGATCGAGATCCTCTGATGCACGCCGCGGTCGTCGTCTTCCCGGGTTCCAACCGCGAGTCGGACGTCGTCCGGGCCCTGCGGCGCTCCGGCGCGCAGGTGAGCCTCGTCTGGCACGCGGACCACGCACTCCCCGCCGGCACCGACCTCGCCGTCCTGCCCGGCGGCTTCTCGTACGGCGACTACCTGCGCTGCGGCGCCATCGCCGGCCGGGCCGCGGCCATGGACGCGGTCCGGGCCCACGCGGCCCGCGGCGGCCTCGTGCTCGGTATCTGCAACGGCTTCCAGATCCTGTGCGAATCGGGCCTGCTGCCCGGCGTGCTGATGCGCAACATCGACCGGCGCTTCATCTGCCACCGGCAGACGCTCCGGGTGGAGCGCACCGACACCCGCTTCACCAGCGCCTACACTCAGGGTCAGGTGATCGACGTCTGCGTCGCCCACGGCGAAGGCAACTACTTCGCCGATCCCGAGACGCTGGCGCGGATCGAGGGCGAGGGCCGGGTCGCCTTCCGCTACTGCGACGCGACCGGGGCGATCACCGTCGAGGCGAACCGCAACGGCTCCCTCAACGCCATCGCGGGCGTCCTGTCGGAGACCGGGAACGTCCTCGGGATGATGCCGCACCCGGAGAACTTCGTCGAGGATCTGGTCGGCGGGACCGACGGGCGCGGGCTTTTCGACAGTCTGGCGGCCTGAGATCGACGGGCGAGAACGCACCTTAACTCCGCATTAAGGTTTTCGAGGCATAAACAGGCATCCAGTGATCTGGATGTCGAGTTGGACATGTTTGTCCGCTCTGTTTTGATGCCTCCCTGATGACTCCTCGAGCCGCTCCCTCCGGGGCGGCTTTTTTCTGTGCGCCTGCGGAGCGCGACGCGGGTCGGTGCCGAGGGGCGGGTCTCGCCCGAGAACGGCCCGCGCGGACATGGCCGCCCCGCCATCCGGCCCTTCGGGCAAAGCTGCGCGCTCCCGGACGGCGTCGGTCACGGTCGCGGGCCGCTCGACCCGGCGATGCCCCGTCCGTCGCACCGGATCCGTAACGCGAAAGCCCAGGCCGGGCGGACCCGACCTGGGCTCAGAGCGATCTCGGCGGAGTGCGAACTGAGCGGGGGCGAGCCGCCTCAGTACAGTCCGCCGGCCTGTGCGGCCCGGTCGGGATCAGGCGCGACCGCCGCGGGGGCAGCCGCCTGGCCGCCGCCGCCGCCGGAGGACGGCGCCGAGTAGGAATCCGGCGGCGCGGTGCCGGGCTTGAACGCCTCCAGGATCGTCCCGGCGCCCTCCCCCGAGCCGGCGCGGGTGCCGCTCGCGAGGTTGATGCGGATCAGCTTGATGCCCGGGGGCACGCGGAACGGCGTCGGCGGCTTGTCCTTGAGGGCCGTCTTGAGGAATTCCAGGGCGATCGGCGCCGCTAGGCCGCCGCCGGTGGCGCGGTCGCCGAGCGAGCGGGGCTTGTCGAAGCCGATATAGATGCCGACCGCCAGATCCGGCGAGAAGCCCACGAACCACGCGTCCTTGGCGTCGTTGGTCGTGCCGGTCTTGCCGGCGAGCGGCTTGCCGATCTGCTTCAGGATCGTGGCGGTGCCGCGCTGGACCACGCCCTCCATGATCGAGACCATCTGGTAGGCGGTCAGCGGGTCGAGCACCTGCTCGGAATCGTCCACCAGCTTCGGCTCGTCCTGGCCCGACCACTTCTCGGCGTCGCAGCCGATGCACTTGCGGTTGTCGTGCCGGTAGATCGTCTCGCCGATGCGGTCCTGGATCCGGTCGATCAAGGTCGGCCGGATGCGCCGGCCGCCGTTGGCCAGCATCGAGTAGGCGGTGACCATGCGCATGACCGTGGTCTCGCCCGCGCCGAGCGACATGGGCAGCACCGGCAGCATGTCGTCGTAGACGCCGAAGCGGCGGGCGTACTCGGCGATGAGCGGCATGCCGACATCCTTGGCGAGCCGGACCGTCATCAGGTTCTTCGAGTGCTCGATGCCGTAGCGCAGGGTGTGAGGGCCGCCCGACTTGCCGTCGTAGTTCGAGGGCGTCCAGGCCTCCTGGCCGGGGCCGGCCTCGATGGTGATCGGGGTGTCCTGGATGATCGAGGCGGGGGTGTAGCCGTTGTCCAGCGCCGCCGAGTAGACGATCGGCTTGAACGAGGAGCCGGGCTGGCGCATTGCCTGGGTGGCGCGGTTGAACTCGGACTCGTCGTACGAGAAGCCGCCGACCATCGCGTGCACGCGGCCCGTGTTCGGGTCCATGGCCACGATGGCGCCGGAGACCTCGGGCTTCTGGCGCAGGCGGAACTGGCCGCGGCCGCCGTCCATCGCCTCGACATAGACCATGTCGCCGGGCTGGAGGTTGGCGCGGCCGGCCCAGCGCATGCCCTCGGGGACGATCACGCCGGTCTCGCGGTCCTTGCCGACCTGGCCGGAGGCCTCGCGCCGGGGCTGCAGGCCGATCTGCACGCCGCCGCCGCCGTTGCCCAGCACCACGGCGAGCCGCCAGGGCGCCACGTCGCCGAGCGCCGGAACCTCGGCCGCCGCCATGCCCCAGTCGCGCCCGGTCAGGTCGACCTTGGTGACCGGACCGCGCCAGCCATGGGCCTGGTCGTAGCGCACGAGGCCGTCGACCAGCGCCTTGCGGGCCCAGGCCTGCATCTTCGGGTCGAGGGTCGTGCGCACCGAGAGGCCGCCCTCGTAGAGCTTCTTCTCGCCGTAGCGCTCGGAGATCTCGCGGCGGACCTCCTCGGTGAAGTAGTTGGCGTTGGCGGCGTTCGGGAAGGCGACGCGCGGGTTGACGCCGAGCGGCATCTTCTTGGCGGACTCCGCCTCCTCCCGGGTGATGTAGCCGTTCTCCGCCATCAGGCGGATGATCTCGTTGCGGCGGTCGAGGGCCGCCTGGGTCTTGCGGTAGGGGTGGTAGTTGTTCGGACCCTTCGGCAGGGCGGCGAGGTAGGCCGCCTCGTTGATGGTCAGCTCGTGGACCGACTTGCCGAAATAGTCGAGCGCGGCGGCCGCGACGCCGTGCAGGTTGCGGCCGGGCACGATCGTGCCGAGGAAGATCTCGTTGAGGTAGAGCTCGAGGATCTTGTCCTTCGAGTAGGCCGCCTCGATGCGGAGCGCCAGCAGCGCCTCCTTGATCTTGCGGTCGTAGGTCTGCTCTGAGGAGAGCAGGAAGTTCTTGGCGACCTGCTGGGTGATGGTCGAGGCGCCCTGCCGCTTGCCCGACTTGGCGTTGGTCAGGAAGGCGCGCACGATCCCCTCGGGGTCGATGCCGCCGTGCTTGTAGAAGTTCTTGTCCTCGGCCGACAGGAAGGCCGCCACGACGATCTTCGGCATCGCCTGGATCGGCAGGTACAGCCGGCGCTCGCGGGCGTACTCGGCCAGCAGCGAGCCGTCCGCCGCGTGGACGCGGGTCATCACCGGCGGCTCGTAATTGGAGAGCGCGGCGTGGTCGGGCAGGTCCTGGCTGTACTTCCAGTAGAAGTAACCGCCCACCGCCGCGCCGACCACGAACAGCACCGCGGCGGCGCTGAACAGGATCCCAAAGAAACGGAGGATCAGACGCATCCGGTGTTCCGCTCGTCGCTGGCCCGGCCGAATGCCGGAATCGGCTCATCCGGCGCGTGCACCCCGCGCGCTGCGCGGCCGGCCCCCGGACGGTCCCGTGAGACCCCCTCGGAATGCCGGTTTCGGCGGCCGTGCGACGGGGCGTCGGACGTCCCGTATCGACACTCTATCTATGGTGAAACTGGGGCGGCGGCCGCCGAGCGGCGCGTCGGGGCCGGCCGGCCGAGCGTGGCGCGGTTGGTGAAGAACTGGTCGATCGCCTTGGCCATGGAGCCGGTGACGTCGGCCCGCCACTCCGGCGATTGCAGCATCTCCAGGTCGCGCTTGCTGGAGAGGTAGCCGAGCTCCACGAGCACGCTCGGCACGTCGGGGGAGCGCAGCACCACGAAGCGCGCCTCGCGGTGGGGCTTGGCGCTCATCTTCATCACGGGGGCGAGCTGGCCCATCAGCGTGCGGGCGAAGCCCGACGAGAAGCCCCGCGTCTCGCGCAGGGTCAGCTCCTGCAGGATGTCGGCGATGTCCGGCGGCGCCTCGGCGGCGTCGACGCCCGCGGCGGAATCCGCCCGGTTCTCGCGCTCGGCGAGCTTGGCGGATTCGGCGTCCGTGGCCTTCTCGGAATTGGTGTAGATCGTGGCGCCGCTCACCTGGGGCGCCGCCGAGATCGAGTCCGCGTGGATCGACACGAACAGGTCGGCCCTGGCGTCGCGGGCGAGGCGCACCCGCTCGGCCAGCGGCACGAAAACGTCGCGGTCGCGGGTCATCCGGACCCGGTAGCGGCCGCCCGCCTCCAGCTTCGCCACGAGGGCCTGGGCGAAGCCGAACACGATGTCCTTCTCGAACACGCCGCCCACCGCGATGGCGCCGGGATCGGTGCCGCCGTGGCCGGCATCGACCATGATCAGCGGCCGCTGGTCGGCGGGCTCCGGCGCAGCGGCGCGGGCCTGGGCGGGGGCGGGATCGGCGGTGGCGGCGGCCTTGCGGAACGCGTCGCGGTCGGCGCGCTGCAGCGGGATCGTGAGCAGCACCGCGCCGTCGCGCGGCCGCGTCGCGGTCTCGATCTTCCCGACGATGGCGGGCGCGGTGAGGTCGATCACGATGCGGGACCGCCCGGGCGCGAACAGGCCGTAGCGGAAGCTCTGCACGAGGCCGTCGCGGCGGCTGCCGGTCCCGGAATCGAGCTGGAAGTTGACCTCGGGCAGGTCGATCACCGCCCGGTCGGGCCGCTCCATCACGAAGCCGCGGGCCTCGACGGCCCGGGACAGCGTCAGGGTGAGGCGCGTGGTGCCGGCCTGGCTCGCGAGGTCGGCCCCGATGGCGACGGCCGGCTTCTCGCCGTTCTGCGCAGCAGCCGGCGCCCCCGCCAGCGCCGGCAGCAGCGCGACGGCGAGGCGGAGCCATGCGGAACGGATCAGGCGCGCGCAGTTCGGCATCGGTCCGGTGTCGTCTCCCGTGCCCTCCGTTAAGGCATGGGACCGGCTTGGTTAACGGGCCGTTGCCGTCGCGGGTTCGATCGGGCCGGCCTTGTGGCCGGGATGCGACAAGTCCCGGCCGCCCGGGCGCCGCGCCTCAGCGGTACGCGACGGCCCGGCTCGCCTGCCCGACCACCGTGACCCAGCAGGTCAGGGACGCGTCGGCGGCCCGCTGGACCTCGCCGACCTGCAGGCGGATGACGTCGGCCGGCGAGCGGGCGCCCGAGAGCGCCCGCAGATGCGCGACGGCCGCCTCGCCCTCGCCGCGCACGTAGCGGGCGATGATCGAGCCGATCTCGACGACGTCGAGGCGGTCGGGGGTGAAGCTGTTTCGGTTCGCGGCCGCGGCGCGTCCCGGCCCCGCGCCCGGCACCGGCGGGGGGGCGATGTCGATCACCGCCTCGTCTCCGGAGTCGGCTTCGAACTCGGCTTCGGACGTCGTCGCGGCGGCTGTGGCCTCCTGGTCGGACGGGACGTCCACCGCGCTGTCGGGCGCGGTCTCGGCCGCGGCTTCGGACGCCCCACCGGGTACCGCGGCGGTCATGACGGCGTCCACCGTTTCGGCGCCGGTCCGGTTGGCCTCGGCGGAGTGGTCAGGCGCCGGAGCGGGCGCTGTTGCGGGCGCTTGAGCGGGTTCATCCGCCGCGATCGGGGCGGCTGCGGCCTGGATCTCGGGGGGGGCCGACGCGTCCTGCAACGGCTGGGGCGTCCCGGCGGGACGGCTCCTCGGTCGACGCGGCTTTCCCATCGCGCGATCTCCTCCTGTCGGCGTCGGCCCGTCTCGACGGAGCGGCGGCCGGAGGTCGTGCGCGGCCGGCTCGCCGGCGGTGTCGGCGCCGGGCCCGTGACGCCCGGGCGTCAGAGCGGGGGATCCGGCGGGCCTGGACGGCCCTGCCGGATCCCGGTCTTCGTGCCCCGATCGCGGACCGGGGCGGCCGGCCTCAGCGGGCGGCGGCGTTCTGCGCCAGGGTGCCGTAATCCTTGGCCTGGGCCTGGAGCGCGGCGAACTGGCTGCGGACGAACTCGGACTGGAGCTCGAACGCCTCGCGGAGATCCTTCGTGCGCACCAGCTTCTGGGCGAAGTCGAAGGTCGCGTTGGCGTTGGCCTGCGCGTGATCGAACCCCTTCGCGACCGCGGCGCTGAGGGTCGACTGGAAGGTCTGGCCCGAGGCCTGGACCTGCTCGGCGGCCTTCACGGCGTTCGCCATCATGGTGCCGACGGCGGTCCGGGCCTGATCGACGCTCTTGTCGGCGAAGTCGCGCATCTCGGTCGGGATCTCGAAGTTCGGGGTCTGCATCGATGTCTCCAGCATCATCCTTGGAGCGGGACGCCGCATGCGTCCGCGTTGACGCCCTTCTATATGTTGCACTGCAACAAGAAGTCAAGTGCAGGTTCGGGGCGCACTCACGGATCCGGAGGCCCGATAAAGTTCCGATCCGATGATGTCACGAAGTCATCGACACGGTGCCACGGCCCGATAGCAGGTTGCGAGCAAGCTACACCATTGACTCAGGCGGCTAAGATTGCTGATCCCGGCGAAAGTCCGATTGGCAAAAAACTATCTCCCTGTCCAGAGGGGCGCGAACGGATCGTGAATTCTTCTGGTATACCAAGCGCATCGGACGAGTCAGGACCGTTGCTCCAGGGCGAGCGCGGGTGGATGCTGCATCGCACCGGCCGCCGATTCGGCCAGGCCGGCGTAGAGCGCGCGGAGCGCCGCCGTGTGCGCCGCCAGACCCATCGGGGCCACCCGGAAGAGGCCGCGCGCCTCGGCCCCGAGGGCGGCCGCCAGGGCGTCGTCCCGGAGCGCCGCGAACGCCTCGGCGAGGGGCGCGATCTCCGGCGCGACCACGAAGCCGGTCCGGCCGTGCCGGACCTTCTCGGCGGCGCCGGAGCGGTCGGAAGCCACGACCGGAATGCCGGCCGCCAGCGCCTCGTAGACCGTGAGCGGCCCGGTCTCGTACCAGCGGGAGGGCGCGGCGAGCGCTCGGGCGCGGGCCCGGAGCGTCGCCCAGACCGCCTCGGGCCGCTGCCAGCCGATCACCTCGACGCCGTCCCGGGCGCGCAGCTCCGCCTCCAGGGGCCCGGCGCCGATGAACAGGGCCGGGAGCCCGGCGGCGCGGGCGGCGTCGGCCACGAGGTCGGCGCCCTTCTCCCGGGTGAGGCGCCCCACATAGGCGACGGCGTCGCCGCGGGCGGGCTCGGCCGCCGGCCCCTCCGGGAGCCGGACGGGATTGTCGATCCTGTGATGCGCTAGGGCGTAGCCGCCGAGGAGGGCGCCGAGCCGCTGGCGGCTGGCGTCGCAGACATGGACGACGTGGAGCGGGCGGCGCCGGCTGGCCCGGCCGACGACGTGACGCAGCGCCGCGGCGCGGGCGACGCGCACGGCCTTGTGCACCCGGCTGCGCGGGTCGCAGGGCGCCGCCAGGCAGGCGGCCGACATGGGCGCGAGCCCGCAGGGCTCGGCCCGGTCGAAGCGGTAGTAGACGCCGTTCGGGCAGGCCAGGGCGTAGTCGTGCAGCGTGACGACCAGCGGCACCCCGGTCTCCGACAGGACCGGGACGATCGCCGGCGACAGGGTCCGGGTCCACTGGTGCAGGTGGATGCAGTCCGGCGGCGCGGCTAGGCCGGCGAGGGCGTCGGCGAGCCGGCGTGCGGCGGCCGCGTGCCAGATCCCGGCGGCGGCGGCCCGCGCGGCGCCGAGCGACCAGATGTCGGGCAGACCGAGGTCGATCCGGCGGATGCCGGCATGGTCGAGGAGCGGGTCGACGGGACCCGGGATCGCCTGGATGTAAGTGACGCCGAGGCCGGCCTCGGCGAGCCCGCGGGCCGATTCGAGCGCGACCTTCTCGGCGCCGCCGCTGGCGGCCGCGAACTCGGCCAGGATCACGACGTGCACGGTGAACCCTCCCGGGGATCGCGTCGGTCCCGATCGGTCCCGATCGCTCTCGCGCGCCGGGAGGATGGGGCAGACCGGTTTACGGGCGATCAACCGCGGCCGGATACAGCTGTCGGTCCCGGATAGCAGCGGCGGAAGTCCTGACGTGCACGTCGTCCTCGTCGCAGACCACGCCGCGATCAACGGCGGCCAGGCCAAGGTCGCCATCGAATCCGCCCTGGGGCTCGCCGCCCGGGGGGTCCGCGTCAGCCTGTTCGCCGCGGTCGGCCCGGTGGACCCGCGGCTCGATCCGGCCGGCGTCCGGGTGGTCTGCCTAGACCAGGACGACGTCACCACGGCGCGCAGCAAGCTCGCCTTCGCGGCCCAGGCGATCTGGAACGGGCCGGCCTGCCGCGCCCTGGCGGCGGAACTCGCCGCCTGCGATCCCCGCGACACGCTGATCCACGTCCACGCCTTCGCCAAGGCGCTGTCGCCGTCGATCGGCACCGCGCTCCGGGCCTCGGGGCTGCCCTGCCTCTACACGATGCACGAGTTCTTCCTCGTCTGCCCGACCGGCGGCTTCTACGCCTACCCGGAGCAGCGGATCTGCCACCGCACCCCGATGTCGCCCGCCTGCATCGTGGCGAACTGCGACGCGCGCAGCTACCCGCGCAAGGTGGCCCGGATGGTCCGCCACGCCGGCCTCGCCCACGTGGCCCGGCTGCCGGAGCTGTTCGCCCACGTCATCACGATCAGCGACCTGCAGGAGAGCGTCGTGCGGCCGCTCCTGCCCCGCGGCACCGCCTTCCACCGGGTCGACAACCCCATCGCGGTGGCGCCGGCGCCGGTCCACGACGGGCCGCCGGGCGACTTCCTGTTCGTCGGGCGGATCTCCACCGAGAAGGGCGCGCCGATCTTCGCCGAGGCGGCCCGCCGGGCGGGCGTGCGGGCGGCCTTCGTGGGCGACGGCCCCGAACGGGCCGACCTCGCCGCGCGCTATCCCGAGGCGGTGATGCTCGGCTGGCGCGACGCCGCGGCCGTGCAGGCGCTGATGCGGCGGGCCCGGGCGCTGGTCTTCCCGAGCGTCTGGTACGAGGGCCAGCCGCTCACCGTCTACGAGGCGCTGGCCTGCGGCGCGCCGGTGATCGTGAGCGACGCCTGCGCGGGCCGCGAGGCCGTGGCCGACGGCGAGACCGGATTCTGGTTCCGCTCGGGCGACCCGGACGACCTCGCCGCGCACCTGCGCCGCCTGTCCGACGACGGCCTCGCCGCCCGGATGGGCCGGACCGCGCACGAGCGCTACTGGGCCGCGCCCCTGACCCTGGACACCCATCTCGACCGTCTCGAAGCCGTCTACGGGACGGTCCTGCGCGAGGCCGCGGCCCGCGTGCCGGCCCGCGGCCCGCTCGGGCGGCCGTTCGCGACCGCCTGAGGATGATTCCGCTGCGCACGTCCCTACGAGCGCAGCGAAGCAATCCAGGGCAGCGGGACGCCGCGGCACGCGGCGCGGTTCTGCGTCGCTCCGCTGCGCGCGCGATGACGGGGCGCACCGATCAGGCCCGAAAGATCGGAAACACCCGCCCTCCCTCGCGTTGATGCCCACCGGCACCCTTGCGTGCCTCCGTCACGGACGAGCGAGCGACATGGCCGAGACCCACAAGCCGAACGAGACCAAGCCGGGCTTCCAGCAGGGCAGCGCCAAGCCGGGCGACGCCAAGAACCCCGACAACAAGCAGGAGAAGCTGAACGAGCGCCTGGACGACGCCCTAGAGGAGACCTTCCCGTCGAGCGACCCGGTCTCGGTGAAGGTCACCAAGTAGGTCCCGCGCGGGAGGGCGGATCAGGCCGCCCGGTCGTCCGGGACCGCCGCCCGCGCGCGGTCGATCAGGCGGCGGGCCTCGGCGCCCGGGACCGGGCGGCTGAACAGGAAGCCCTGCACCTCGTCGTAGCCCTCGGCGCGGAGCATCGCGAGCTGCTCGGCGGTCTCGACGCCCTCGGCGGTGGTGGCGATGCCGAGGCTGGTGCCCAGGCTCGCCACCGCGCGCACGATCGCCGTGCAGTGGGTGTTCTCGCCGACCTGGCTCACGAAGGAGCGGTCGAGCTTGATCTTGTCGAACGGGAAGCTGCGCAGGTAGCCGAGGCTGGAATAGCCGGTCCCGAAATCGTCCATCGCGATCCGGATGCCCATGGCCCGCAACGCGTGCAGCGTCGCGAGGTTGGCGGCGCTGTCGGCGAGCAGGACCGATTCGGTGATCTCCAGCTCGAGGCGCCGCGGGTCGAGCCCCGCGGCGGCGAGCGCCCCGCGCACGGTCTCGACCAGGTCGCGGTTGCGGAACTGGATCGGGGAGAGGTTCACGGCGAGCCGGATCGCCTCCGGCCAGGTCGCCGCCTCGGCGAAGGCGGTCTGCATCACCCAGGCGCCGATCGGCACGATCAGGCCGGTCTCCTCGGCGAGCGGCACGAACTCGGCCGGAGAGACCGGGCCGTGCTCCGGGTGGTGCCAGCGCAGCAGCGCCTCGAAGGCGAGGATCCGACCGGCGCGGGCATCCATCAGCGGCTGGTAGACCAGCGAGAACTGGCCGCGGGCGAAAGCCTCGCGCAGCTCGTTCTCGCGCCGCCGCCGCGCCTGCACCCAGGCATCCATCTCCGGCTCGAAGCACCGGAAGGTGCCGCCGCCCTCGGCCTTCGCCCGGTAGAGGGCGAGGTCGGCGTTCTTCATCAGCGTCTCGGGATCGGTGCCGTCCCGGGGCAGGCAGGCGACGCCGATGCTGGTGCCGATGTGGCAATCCTGGCCGTCCAGCCGGAAGGGGCGGCCGAGCTCGGCGATCACCCGCGCGACCAGCCCGTCGGCCAGCGCCGGGAGGTCCGGCCCGCGCACCAGGATGGCGAACTCGTCGCCGCCGAGCCGGGCCACGAGGTCGTCCTCGCGCAGGCAGCGGGCGATCCGCTCGGCCGCCTCGCGCAGCAGCGCGTCGCCGACCGGGTGGCCCAGCGTGTCGTTGACGATCTTGAACTTGTCGAGGTCGAGGCAGAGCAGCACCGCCGCCTCGCCGTCCCGGGCGTGGCGGGCGATCGCCTCGGCGAGGCGGTCCCGGAACAGCACGCGGTTCGGCAGCCCGGTGAGCGCGTCGTGATGGGCCATGTGGGCGATGCGGGCCTCGGCCCGGCGCCGCTCGGTCATGTCGATGGCGGCCTCGAGCACGGCCTGCCGCCCCTCGAACGGCATCGCCCGCTGGAACAGGGACACCTCGATCGCCGAGCCGTCGGCGCGGCGGTGGAGGGTGCCGGTGGGCGGCAGGCCGGGTGCCGGCGCCGCGTCGGCGGCCATGGCGAGATCGGCCGGCGCCCGCTCCAGGAACTGCTCGCGGCTGTAGCCGTAATGGGCGATGGCCGCGTCGTTGACCGCCAGGAACCGGTCGCGCGCGTCGGCCACGACCCACATCGGCACCGGGTTGTTCTCGAACAGGAGCCGGAACGAGGCCTCCCGGGCCTTGATGTCGCCGACATCCGTCATCGTGACCGAGACGAGATCGCCGACGCAGCCCGCCTCGACCTTGAGGTAGAGCGTGCCGCCGTCGGAGCGGGGACGGCTCAGCTCGAAGGCCGCGCGCCCGCCCCGCTCGACCATGGCGGCGAGCGTCGCGATCGTCCGCGCGGTGACGGCCCCCGGGAAGAGCTGGCCCACGCGCTGCCACTGCAGGGCGGCGGCGGGGCGTTCCAGCAGGCGCTCGGCCCCGCGGTTGAGGGCGACGATCTTGAAATCGACCGGCCGGCCGGCCGCGTCCCGGACCGTGCTGAGGGCCAGGATGCCCTGGTCGGTGGCGGTGAACATCGCCTGGACCAGCTCGGTCCGGACGCTCGCCCCGTCGAACCCGACCAGCACGAACGGCTCGCCCCAGCGGTTGCCCAGGGGCACGCCGACGAGGCGGGTCGACGTCACCACCCCGGCGGCGAGGCGATCGCACCGGGCGTAGGCGGGCTGGCCGGACGTGAGGGCGGCCGCGACCATCTCGTCGACGGGCTCGCGCAGCTCGATCGGGAGCGCGTCGACTGGGAGGGTCTCCGTCGGGATGATCTCGGCCGGGACGATCCCGGACAACGCGCCCTCCGCGCCTTCGGCACCCTGCGCGAGCCAGGCGCCGAAGACCTGGCCCGCCCAGAGGATCCGGGCGGCCCGCCCGTCGCGGGTCGTCACCAGGGCGGCCCGGTCGGCGAGGCGGCCGAGGCTCCCGAGCACGACGGCCTCGTAGGACGGGATCGGCGCCCCCGGCGTCCGGCAATCCTGCCAGTGCCGGAGGAGGTTCTTGCCCGTCTGTCCGTCGTCGTGCTGCGCGCTCACCGAGCCGCCCCAGTTGTTCACCAGGTGCCAGGAAGCAGGGACTTCGTTTAAGCCGGGTTCATATGCCGACTTATAATCCCATGATACGTACTATTCCCCAGCTCTAGCCAGGATTTCAGGCAGACTCGAGCAGCCGGCGGGCGATCACCTGCGCCTGGATCTCCGCAGCGCCCTCGAAGATCGAGAGGATGCGCGCGTCGCACAGGATCCGGCTCACCGGGTACTCGAGCGCGAAGCCGTTGCCGCCGTGGATCTGGAGGGCGTTGTCGGCCGCCGCCCAGGCGACGCGGGCGCCGAGCAGCTTCGCCATCCCGGCCTCTAGGTCGCAGCGCTTGCCCTCGTCTTTCTCGCGGGCCGAGAAGTAGGTGAGCTGGCGGGCGATGTTGATCTCCACCGCCATCATGGCGAGCTTGTCGGCCACCCGCGGGAAGTTCACCAGCGCCTTACCGAACTGGACCCGCTCCTCGGCGTAGCGCAGGCCGACGTCGAGGGCCGACTGGGCGACGCCGATGGCGCGGGCCGCGGTCTGGATGCGGGCCGACTCGAAGGTCTGCATCAGCTGGGCGAAGCCCTTGCCCTCGACCTCGCCGAGCAGGTTGCCGCCCGGCACCTCGAAGCCCTCGAAGGCGAGCTCGTACTCCTTCATGCCGCGGTAGCCGAGCACCTCGATCTCGCCGCCCGACAGGCCCTGGACCGGGAAGGGATCCTCATCCGTGCCGCGGGGCTTCTCGGCGATCAGCATGGAGAGGCCCTTGTGGCCCTTCTCCTCGGGCTTGGTGCGCACCAGCACCGTCATGATGTCGGCGCGGACCGGGTGGGTGATCCAGGTCTTGTTGCCGGTGATCTTCCAGACGTCGCCCTCCTTCACCGCGCGGGTGCGCAGGCTCGCGAGGTCGGAACCGGTGTTCGGCTCGGTGAAGACAGCGGTGGGCAGGATGTCGCCGGAGGCGATCTTCGGCAGGAAGCGCTGCTTCTGCTCCTCGGTGCCGCCGCACAGGATCAGCTCCGCGGCGATCTCCGAGCGGGTGCCCAGCGAGCCGACGCCGATATAGGCGCGGGACAGCTCCTCCGAGACCACGCACATGGCGGTCTTCGGCAGGCCCATGCCGCCGTACTCCTCGGGGATCGTCAGGCCGAAGACGCCGAGTTCGGCCATCTTCTGCACGATCTCCATCGGGATGTAGGCGTTCTTCAGGTGCCACTCGTGCGCCTGATCGACCACCTCGGCCTTGCCGAAGCGGCGCATCTCGGAGCGGATCGCCTCCATGTCCTCGTCGAGGCCCGAGGCGCCGACGGTCGCCGAGCCGCCGCCGTCGCGCATCAGCGCCACCAGGGCGGCGCGGTTCTCGGGGGTGTTGCCCTCGGCGATCAGAGTCTCGACCGCGTCCGTGCGGTACGGGGCCACCTCCTTGGCGGAGAGGCCGAGCGACCCGGTGACGCGGACCATCTCGCCCTGGCTCATCGGGATGCCGGAGAACAGCTGGTCGAGATACTCGCCGGCGCCGATCCGGACGAGGAGCGCCTCGGTCTCGCCGAACCGGCCCTCCCCTTGCAGGCGCTCGGCGTAGCCGCCGAGCTCGTTCACCGCCTCCGCGTAGGTCGCGAGCCACGCGAGCCCGTGGGCGGCGTGCTGCTGGCCCTCGAGCTTGGCCGCGTCGATCCGCCCGTCCGTCCCGAGGATCCGCGTGCGGACCCGGCGCGTGGCCTCGGCGGCCAGCGCCTTCGCGCTCTCACCGGCGGCCTTGGTGAGGGCCACGAGATCCTGCGGCTCGGTCTGGATGGCGGGGGATGCGGACATGGTTCTCTGCTCGCGTGGCGTCTTCTTGGATCGGGTCTTTTAACCTGCCGCGGTCCGGAGCCGAAGCAGATTTCGTTTGTCCCGCCTTGAACTGAAGTTGAATACCGGGGCTGGCGGGCCGGCGCGCAGCCCTGCGAAGTCAAGGCCTGACCGGCGCGGCGACGCGCGACGCTCCGGACACTGATGATCGTGCCTTCAGCCTACCGAAACCTACTCGCCGGACGGCCCCGGCTCAGCGCCTCTGCTCGCACCGGGTCTTCAGGTAGGACCCGTCCTCGCCCTTGAAGCCGGCATTGGCCGCCAGGACCGGACCCTGGACGAGGCATTCCTGGAGCGTGTGGGCCGGGCCCGTCACCACGTCGATAGCGGTCTCGCGCGAGCAGTCCGGGGCCTGGACGGAGGCGGCGCAGATGAGGGCGACGACGATGATCTGGTTCATGGGGCCTCCCGTGCGGGCCCGGCTCACGAGACGGCGGGCGGCGTCTACCGAAAGATGGACCGCCCGACCTTGTTCCCTTGGTCCGGCCGCCCCGACGTGGCGCCGATGTCGCGCCGTCACACCAGCCCGGCGAGATCCGCACCGGCCTCGATCCGGTCGGGGGCGGGCACGCGGCCCTCGCCCAGCAGGTGGAGGAACGCCGTGAAGGCGGGGTTGCGGCCGATGCTGCAGGCGGCCACCGCGCGGTTGTCGCGGACGTAGTAGGCGATGAAGTCGAGCGCCGCCGGGTCGCCCTGCAGGATGATCCGCTCGAAATCCGGCGCGTAGCCGCCGTAATCCAGGCGCTTGTCGCCCTGGTTGCTCCAGAAGAACGGCGCCCCCGCGAAGGCGCCGGTGGCGCCGAGCATCGCCCGGGCGACGTGCGTGCCGTGCTGCTGCGCCAGCCGCCAGTGCTCGATCCGCGCCGTGACGCCGCTGCCGCGCTCCGGGAAGGCCGCGATGTCGCCCGCGACCCAGACGTTGTCGGCGAGCTTCAGGTCGGCGCCGACCGGGAGGCCGCCGGACTCGTCCGGCTCCACCCCGGCGACGATCCCGGTCTCCGGCGCGGCGCCGGCGCCGATCAGCACGAGGTCGGCCGGAAGCCGCGCGCCGTCCTCGATCTCGACGGCATCGACGGAGCCGGTGCCGGCGATCCGCGCGACCGTGCCGGTCACGAAGGTCACGCCGTTGCCGGCGTGGTAGCGCTTCAGCGCCGCGCCCACGGCCTCGCCGAAGCGCTTGGCGAAGGGGACCTGCTCCCGGGACAGGACCGTCACCGACAGGCCGCGCTTGGTCAGGAAGGCCGCGGCCTCCAGGCCGATGAAGCCCGCGCCGATCACCACCACGCGCGTCGCCCGTTCCGCCGCGGCGCTGAGGCGCACCGCGTCGTCGAGGCTGCGCAGGGTCATCACGCCGTCGAGATCCCTTCCCTCGAAGTCCGGCACCACCGCGCGGCTGCCGGTGGCGATCAGCAGCGCGTCGCCGGTGAGTGTGCGCCCGTCCGCCAGCGCGACGCTCCGGCCGGCCGGATCGATCCGGGTCGCCTCGGCCTCGACCCGCTCGACCCGGTGGGCGGCGGCGAAATCCGGCTCCAGCAGGGTCTTCTCGGCCGGGGTGGGCTTGGCCAGGAACTGCTTGGACAGCTTGGTCCGGTCGTAGGGCGGGTGGCCCTCGCGGCCAACCAGGGTGATCGCCCCCGCGAAGCCCTCGCGCCGGAGCGTGGTGACGCAGGCGGCGGCGGCCGCACCGGTGCCGACGATCAGGACCGTCCCGACCGGGGTCTCGGCCTCTCGCCTCGGGGCCGGCTCGGGCGTCAGCGTCGCCACCGCCTCGCCGCCCTCGATCCGGACGGGATAGCGGGTCAGCGCCTCCAGCGCCGGCGGCTCCTCTAGGCTGCCGTCGGCGACCGCGAAGGCCGCCTTGTGCCAGGGGCAGTAGAGCCGGCCGCCGCAGATCTCGCCCTTGGCCAGCGGCGCGCCGAGATGCGGGCACTTCGCCTGGAAGGCGCGCACCCCGTCGGCGTCGCGCACGAACAGCACCGCGTCGTCGCCCGCGGCCCCCTCGCCCTTGCCCTCGGCCTTGCCGCCGAGAGGGATCGCGTCGAGGGCGAGGCGGATCTCGCGGGGCTTGTCCTGGTTCATCCTCGCCTCGCGCGGTGCCGGCCCGGGCCGATCCGGCCCGCGCGCATCAAACCGCGAGGGCGCGAAGGGTTTCCGCGCCTTCCGTCGCAGGGGTCGCGGCCTCGGCGGCGACCGCCCGCGGCCATCTCAGCCGCGGCTCGCCACCGCCACGCCGAGGGCGGCGAGCGCCATGCCGGCGCCCTGCACGGGGGTCAGCACCTCGCCGAACAGCAGGTAACCGAGGACGGCCGCGACCGGCGGCACGAGGAAGAACAGGGCGGCGACGCCCGCCACCGCGCCCCGCCGGATCAGCACCAGCAGCAGCAGGATCCCGGCGACCGAGTTGACCAGGACCGCCCAGCTGAGGCCGAGCCACAGGGCGGGCGCCGGATCGAACGCGGTGCCGCCGAAGGCGAGCGCCAGCGGGATGGCGCAGGCCATGCCGCCGACGAACTGGAGGGTCGCGCCGGCCAGGAGATCGACCTGGCCGCCGGTGCGCTTCTGCCAGAGCGTGCCGAGGGTCAGCGCCAGCACCCCCAGGAGGCTGACGGCGAGCGCCGCCGGCGGGATCCCGGACGGGTCCGTGGCGCCGAGCTTCGGGGCGAGCACGAGGCCGGTGCCGACGAAGCCCATGAGGATCCCGAGCGCCCGCCGGCCGCTGACGCGCTCGCCCAGCAGCGGCTGCGCCAGGAGCGCGGTGAGCAGCGGCTGGAGGCTACCGACGAGCGCCGCGATGCCGGCCGGCAGCCCGTGGCTCACCGCCCAGAAGACGCCCGACAGGTAGACGCCCTGCATCAGGAAGCCCGCGACGACCGGGTCGCGCCACCCCGCCCGGTCCGCCGGCCAGCGCACCCGGGCGGCCGCGGCGATCAGGGCCAGCACCAGGGCGACGGCCGTGAAGCGGATTGCGGTGAAGGCCAGCGGATCGACGTGCGGCACGACCGCCCGGGCCGAGATGAAGCCCGTGGCCCAGATCGGGATGAACAGCGCCGGGAGAGCGCCGGACGCGAGCGTCGACGGGCGGGAGAGTGTAGGCATGGCCGCCGGACGGAGCATGCCGGCGCGCCCGGCGCAACGGTGATCTTGCCCACGGGGCGCGACCGGCACCGGCGTGGCGCGGACGCGTCACCGGCCGCCGATCGGGACCGGAGCGGGCCGACGGCGTTGACGCGCGGGTGCCGGCGCCGTTCATCGGCGGACCTCTCCCGGAGAGGGCCGCCCCGAGGATCGCGCGATCGAGGATCGTTGGACACCCGTGAAACCCCTCCGCAGCGGATTACAGGTCATGGGCGTCGCCGCGCAGCGCTTCGTCTCCCATGACGGCTGGGCGATCGCGAGCCACATCGCGCTCTCGAGCCTGACCTCGCTGTTCCCGTTCCTGATCCTGCTGGCGGCGCTCGCCGGCCTGTTCGGCACCCAGTCGCTCGCCGACGAGGCCGGGGTGCTGATCTTCGACGCGTGGCCGCGGGAGATCGCCAAGCCGATCGTCGGCGAGGTGCACCGGGTGCTCACCGAGCAGCGCAGCGGCGTGCTGACGCTCGGCGCGCTGTTCGCCCTGTACTTCTCCTCCTCGGGCGTCGAGAGCCTGCGGGTCGGGCTGAACCGGGCCTACGGCCTGCGCGAGAGCCGGCCCTGGTGGCTGACCCGCCTCGAATCGATCGGCTACGTGATCTGCGGCGCCTTCGCGATGCTGGCCTTCGCGCTGCTCGTGGTGCTGGGGCCGCTGATCTGGCGCAACGTCGTCCTGGTGGCGCCGGGCCTGGAGCCCCTGAGCCTCACGGTGGCGATCGGGCGGATCGGCGTCACGGCCCTGCTGCTCGCCGTCGTGCTGGTCATCGCCCACAAGTTCGTCGCGGCCGGGCGGCGCTCGATCCTGTCGGTGCTGCCGGGGATCGGGGTGACGCTGCTCCTGTGGTTCTTCGCCGGCCTCGGCTTCGGCTACTACCTCGACCGATTCTCCAACGCCTACGCGTCGACCTACGGGGGGCTGGCCACCGCGATGGTGTTCCTGGTCTTCCTCTACTGGCTCGCCGCCATGTTCCTGTTCGGCGGCGAGATCAACGGCACGGTGATCGCCGCCCGCCGCGCCCGCCTGCAGGCGAAGATGCTGGCGCGCCGGGCCGAGATGGAGGGCCGCAGGTCCGGGACGGGCGCCCCGGGACCGGGCGCCTGATCCCGGAGCGTCCCGGTCGCACCTCACCGTCTCCCGCGCGGGAGAGGGGTTCGCGCCCGGACCCGACGACGCGGTGCGCCCGGCGGCGTCTCACGCCGCCAGCGCCAGCCCCTCGTCTTCCTCCGCCTGGGCCGCCATGAACTGCGCCCGGGCGAGCTTGGCGAACCTGCCGTCCTGCGCGACCAGGTCGTCGAAGG
Source organism: Methylobacterium sp. NPDC080182 (assembly GCF_050281105.1). Classification (NCBI taxonomy): domain Bacteria; kingdom Pseudomonadati; phylum Pseudomonadota; class Alphaproteobacteria; order Hyphomicrobiales; family Methylobacteriaceae; genus Methylobacterium; species Methylobacterium sp. NPDC080182. The sequence goes on along the minus strand of NZ_JBNNWO010000009.1, from coordinate 205,818 downwards.
TGCCGGCCTCGACGATCCGGCCCTCGTGGAACACCAGGATGCGGTCGGCGTCGCGGATCGTCGCGAGGCGGTGGGCGATGACGAAGGTGGTCCGCCCCTCCATCACGGTCTCCAGGGCGCCCTGGAGCTTGCGCTCGGTGGCGGCGTCCAGCGCCGAGGTCGCCTCGTCGAGGATCAGGATCGGCGGGTTCTTCAGGAGGGCCCGGGCGATCGAGAGCCGCTGGCGCTCGCCGCCCGAGAGCGACCGGCCGCGCTCGCCGATCACCGTGTCGAGCCCGTCGGCCTGGCGCGCCATAAAGGCGCTGGCCTGGGCGCGCTCCAGCGCGTCGAGCATCTCGGCGTCGGTGGCGTCGGGGCAGCCGACCTGCAGGTTCTCGCGGATCGAGCGGGCGAACAGCATCGGCTCCTGGAACACCACGCCGATGTTGTGGCGCAGCGAGGCGAGGCCGACGTCGCGGATGTCCATCCCGTCGATGCGGATCGCGCCGGAGGCCGGGTCGAAGCTGCGGTGCAGGAGGCCGAGCGTCGTCGACTTGCCCGAGCCGGTGGTGCCGACCAGCGCGATCGTCTCGCCGGGCTTGGCGGTGAACGACACGCCGTCGAGCGCCGGGCGCCTTCCGTCGTACGAGAAGGCGACGTCCTCGAAGGTGACCGCGCCCTCGAAGCGGGCGACCTGCCGGGCGTGCGGCCGGTCGGCCACCGCCGGGACGGTGTCGTAGATCTCGAAGAACTCGGCGATCTTCGGCGCCTGCTGGAACAGGCCGTTGACGAAGCCGACCACGTGGTCGAGCCGGGCCACGAAGGCGGTGGCGAGGCTCATGAAGGCCACGACCTCGCCCACCGTGGTGGTGCCGGCCTGGTAGAGCCAGATGCCGGTGACGAAGATCGCCGTCATGGTGATGGTCGCGGAGGCGCGGGTCGCCACGTTGGCGAGCGCCCACCAGGACAGGACCGGAATCTGCGCGGCGAGCAGGTTGGTGATGATGCCGCGCATCGCCTCCTTCTCGGCCTTGGCGCGGGTGAAGGACTGGATCACCGCGACGTTGCCGAGGGCGTCGGAGGCATGGGCGGCCAGCCCCGAGTTGAATTCCTCGACCTGGCCCTGGAGCGCCTCGGTCCGGCGCATCACGAAGGTGGTGAGCGCCGTGAAGGCCAGCACCAGCACCACCAGGATCGCGCCGAGCTGCCAGTTGATGAACAGGGTCATCGGCAGGAGCACGCCGAGCGAGACCAGGGCGACGAGGTGATCGCGGAAGAAGCCGAGCCACAGCCACGCCATGCCGTTCGTGCCCTCCAGCATCGCCTTCAGGACGCGGCCGGAATGGTTGGCCGAGTGGAAGGCGAGCGGCAGGTCGAGGACGTGCTCGAAGTAGCTCGCCATCGACGACAGGCGGTTGCGGTGCGCGAGCCGGTCGGCGTGGAGCGCGATGAACACGCCCGCCGCGATGGTGAAGAAGCCGAACGCCACCCAGGCGGCGAGCAGGGGCAGCATCGTGCCCATGGCGTCGCCGCCGCGCTTGAGATGGGTCAGCTGGTCGATGATCCGGCCCATCAGCAGGGGCTCGGCGAAGGCCGCGATCGCCAGGACCACGTTGGTGACGGCTAGGCCTATCGCCAGCCGCCGCTCCGCCTTCAGAAATCCCAGGACCCGCCCGTACAGACGAACCATCGTACCGCTCCGCCACCCCTGGCGCGGCCCGTGTGACCCGGGTCTCACGCCTTCACCGAGGAGGTCCGCGCGGCCGGCATGCGTGCCGGATCCGCGTCAAACCCCTCGTACGAAACGGGTATGCCAGCGCCTGCCTGAACGGGCGATGACGGGCCGATACAGGTTCGAAACAGTCGCCTTTACGGTTGCTTCAGCAAAGTTTCCCGAAGCTTAGCCCGGATCCGCCGCGCCCGGGACGCGCGGGCGGTGCCCGACGGCTCGGGGGCGTCGAAGCGGCGTTCGCGCCGTTCATGATCGACGGCGTCTGGCTGTCCGGACGACCGATTCGCCCCCCGCCGGCGAGGCCCCCTCCATGCCGGCCGACCGGCGGGGTGCCGCTACTTCGCGGTGAGGAGCGCCCAGTAGACCTTGTACTTCGAGCCCGGGGCGTAGGCGGTGGCGATCCCCATCCGGGTCGCCCCGGGCGCCAGCATGGTGGCGTCGTGGGGCGGGCTCTCGCGCCAGCCCGAGAAGGCCTCGGCCAGGGTGTGGTAGCCCGCCGAGAGGTTGGCGTTGACGCTCGCGTAGCCGAGCCGCTCGACGGCGGCCTTGACGGTCTGGGCCCGGCTCGGCCGGTCGGCGAGCGCCATGGCGGCCGCCTCGGCCTCGGCGAGGCGCTGCAGTTCGGGATCGACCGTCAGCGGCGGCGCGCCGCGGTTGCGGCGGTAGGACGAGATCATGTCGCGGGCCGCCTCGACGTCGATATGCGCGCTGTTGCTGGCGAGCGGCAGGTAGATGCTCGGCAGCCCGGCGCTGCTCGGCGGCTGGGCGGCGCAGCCGCCGAGAAGCGCCACCGCCAGCGCGGCCGGACCGACCATCCGGGCTCCGGTCCTGATTTGGGCGCGCCCGCGCCCCGCATGTCGACCGTCCCGATCGCGTCTCGTCACGTTTCATCCATCCCTGCGACGGCCCCACCGCCCAGCCGCCATATAGGGGCTGCCGCTCGGCCGCGCATCGGACAGTTAGGGCTTCCTCAAAGGCCCTCCGTCTAAAATTGCACACCGATGACGACCGCGCGTTCCCTGACCCCGGTGGATCCACCCCGCGACCGACCCGTCGGCGGGTGCGCGGACCCGTCGGCAGCGTCTGAGGCGGCGTTGGAGGCCGCGGCCGCGCGCGCCCTCCAGCGGACGATCCTTCGCCAGCAGGCCGGCCTGCTGGCGCGGCAGGAGCGTGCCCTGGCGGCCGCCGGGATGGGCCTCTGGTCCTGCCGCCTGCGCGACGGCGCCCTCGACTGGTCCGGGGGCGTCCACGACCTGTTCGGCGTCCGCCGGGGCGCGGCGCTGCACCGGCCCCAGATCCTGGACCTCTACGAGCCGACCTCGCGGCGCCTGCTGGAGGCGCTCCGGCACCGGGCGATCGCCGGGAGCGGCGCCTTCGTGCTCGACGCCGAGATCCAGGCCGGGGGCCGGCGGCGCTGGATCCGGATCCGCGCCGCGGTCGAGGCCGAGGACGGGCGCCCCGCCCGCCTGTTCGGAACCAAGCAGGACGTCACCGAGGAGATCGCCCGGCTGGCCGAGCTGAGCCGGCGCGCCGAGCGCGACCCGCTCACCGGGCTGGCGAACCGCCGCGGCTTCGAGGCGCGGTTCGAGGCGCGGTTCGAGGCGCGGTTCGAGGCCGGGACAGACGGCGCCGGTCCGGATCCCCTCGGCGCCCTGCTGCTGATCGACCTCGACGGGTTCAAGCCGGTCAACGACGTCCACGGCCACGCGGCCGGCGACCTGTGCCTCCGGCGCTCGGCCGCGCGGCTCGCCGCCGTCTGCCGGGACGCGGCCCTCGTGGCCCGCATCGGCGGCGACGAGTTCGCCGTGCTTCTGCGGGCGCCCGTCGACCCGCTCGCGCTGGTGGAGCGCGGCCGGCGCGTCGTCGCCGCCCTGAGCCGGCCGATCCCGTATCGCGGCCGGGAGTTGCGGATCGGCGCCTCCGTGGGGATCGCGGTGGGAGACGCCGCGGGGATGTCCAGCGGGCGCGGGGGCCGCGCCCGGCTGTTCGACCGGGCGGACGCGGCGCTCTACGCCGCCAAGGACGCGGGCGGGAACGCCGTCCGGATCGTCCTCGGCGGCGGCCGGTCAGGCACCGGCGCTGCGCAGCCCGCGGTCGCGCTGGGGGCGGGCTGATTCGCCGCCCTCGGGAACCGCGGCCGGCTGGATGAAGCGGCTGGCGATCTCGCCCATGGCGCTCTGCATCGTGTCGAGGCCCTGCACGGTGACGATGCTGGAGCCGGGCCCGAGCGGCGGGATGAAGCCCGCCTCCGAGAGGGTCGCGAACACCGAGAAGTTCAGGTCGGTCACCACCTTCTGGCCGAGGCTCACGTCCACGATCCAGACGAGCAGCTCGAATTCCAGGAACGGGTCGCCGATCTTCTTGAACACCACCCGGGGCGGGGGCTCCTTCAGGATGTCGGAGTGGCTCTGCGCGCAGGCCGTGATCATCTCGGCGGCGCGCACCGGGTCCTGGTTGCGCAGGACGCTGACCGTGATGCTGACGCGCCCGGTCCGGTCGCCCCGCACCCGGTTCTTCACCACCCCGGAGATCAGGTTCGAGTTCGGCACGATCACGGCCGAGCGGTCGAAGGTCTGGATCTCAGTGGAGCGCACCGAGATCCGCTTCACGATGCCCTCTGAATCGCCGATCACCACCTGGTCGCCGACCCGGATCGGGCGCTCCCACAGGAGCAGCAGGCCGGAGACGAAGTTGTTGACGATCGACTGGAGGCCGAAACCGATACCGACCGACAGGGCGCCGGCCACGATGGTGAGCTTCTCGAGGCTCAGGCCGAGATACGAGAAGGCGAGCGCCAGCGCGATCAGGAAGCCGCAATAGCCCGCCACCGTGGTGATCGAGTTGCGCAGGCCCGCGTCGAGGTCGGTGGCCGGCAGGTAGGTGTTCTCCAGCCAGCGCTGCACCCCGCGGGTGATGAACACGCCGACCACCAGGATGCCGATCCCGAAGGCGATGCTGGAGAGCGAGATCGTGACGTCGCCGACCTTGAAGCCGAAGAAGGCCTGCCGGACCGACGAGACGATGTCGGTGGAATCGAGCCCCCAGGGCGCCAGCACGAGGACCGCCGCCGCCAGGAACAGGATGAGCCGGGTCGCGCCGGTCGTCAGGACCGAGATCTGGTTGAGCGAGCGCTTGCGCAGGCCGGTATTGGCCTGGAGCGTGGTGGCGAGCCGCGTCTCGTCGCTGAGCGCGCGGCCGACGAAGATGTCGACGCTCTGGACCAGCAGGTAGAGCAGCACGAGGACCGCGGCGTCCCAGATCAGCTGGTCGATCAGGAAGGCCGCGAAGGCCACGTAGCCCACCAGCGCGCCGAGCCCGATCAGCGCCACCGCGGCCCAGCCCAGGAGCCGCGCCGGCCCGCCGATGCCTGTCGTGGTCTTGGTCGGCACGTAGGGGCCGAAGCAGGCCTCCTCCTCCTGCTCGGTGTCGGCGAACCGGTGGAGGCCGACCGCGAGGATCAGCGCGGTGGCGACCGCCCCGATGCCCCGCGTGGCGATGGAGATCGGCAGGGCCGCCGAGATCCCGGAATTCAGGGCCTCGACGGACTTCACCACGGTGATCACCGTGGCGATGCCGACGGCGAGCCGGGTCAGGCGCGTGGCCGCCGCGTCGCTCACCGGGGCGGGCCGCCACGCCGGCTTCTCGGGGCTGAGCAGCCCGTCGCAGAGGGCCTCCACGAAGGCGATGAAGGCCAGCCCTCCGAGGATCGCGGCGGCGACCGGCAGGAGCCGGGACGGCAGCAGGTTGGTGGAATCGAGGGCGTAGTAGACCGCGTAGGATCCGGCCACCGCCGGCACCGTGCCGAGCAGGATCACCCGCCAAGCGGCGAGCATCACGGCGCGCCGCGACGGGTCGGTCTTGGTGGCGTCCCGGCGGGCGCCCTTGGGGGCGATGTTGCGCCGGCCGAAATACAGCGCCACCGAGATCCCGAAGGCGAGGCCCAGGAACAGCAGGTTGGCGAGGTTGCCGTTGCGGGAAAACAGCAGCCCGATATCCGACACGGCGCTCTGCAGGGCGCGCGTGTCCCGGGGGACGTCGCCCATCACCTTGGTCCAGAGACCGGGGCCGACCAGCGGCTGGGAGCGCTGGAGCAGGTCGCGGGTGAACGATTCGCGGCGGCGATTCGAGACACGGTCGACGATCTGGTCGCCCTGCACCACCAGGGAGCGGGCGAGGCGCTGGGTCTCGTCGATGCGGGTGACGGCGGCCTCGCGCTCGGCGCGCTCGGCGGCGACGTCGGCGCTCTCCTGGGTATCCTTGGGTTTCGGCCCGAGCTGGGCCAGGCGCTCGCGCGCGGCCTCCAGCGGCGCGTCGAGCCGGGTGACCAGGGTGCGGATCTCGTCGGTGACCGTCACGGCGCTGTCGCGGATGGCGGTGAGGTCGGCCACCGTCAGCTCCGTGTGGCCGAGCTGCTTCTCGCGGGCGTCGAGCTCGGTCTTGGCGGCGTCGAGCTTGGCTCGGACCTTCTTGAACTGCTCGGGAACCTCGGCCTTGGCGGCCGGCGGGGGCGCGGGCTTCGCGTCGGCGGGTTTCGCGTCGGGCGCCTTCGCGTCGGGCGCCTTGCCGTCCGCGGGCTTGGCGTCGGGCGCGGCCTTAGTGTCGGCGGACTTAAGATCGGCGGGCTTCTGATCGGAAGACTTGGCGGCGGGCGCCGGATCCTGGGCGAAGGCCGGCAGGGTCAGGGCCGCCGGGGTCGCGAACACCAGCGCGGCGAGCAGGGCGAGTGCGCGGGACGGGCGCGGCGCGCCCTCCGGCTTCCGGGTCCGCGCTGGGATACGATGCATGAGCAACCTCTCGTCGGGCGCGCGGCGGCCGGCCGGAGTCCGGCATCGGCGAATCGGCGGCGATCGGGGACCGGGCGGGCCTCCTGGCGGCCGGGCGCTCTGGGCGAGCAATAGGGCGAAACCGTGCCGCTGCCCACCCCGGGCCTGATCCCGCGCCGGGTCCCGACTCCTCGAGCCCGCTGTGGGTGCGTCCCCGGGGCTCATCCGGAAAAGCTTCACAAGGGTGTCACGCTGGGATTAGATGAACACCTGATGGACAGGGCCTTTTCGTTGCTACGCGAAAGGGCGCGGCCGGTGGCGATACCGGCCCGGCCCGGCCGCGTTCCGGATGCTACCGCATCGACCGGCGCCCCCGCGCGCCGGCCCGCCGCCCTGTTGTTCCCTCCGTCTCTCCCGTCAAGCCGTCGCTCCGCGCGCCGGCTCGTCCTGCATCGGCCCCGGGCCGGTTCGGACGGGCCGGCGGGGCGGCGGCATGGTCCCGCGCGTCTCACGCGCCAGAGCTAGTCCGAAGAGTCGCGCCGATGATGGATCTCCAAACCCTCGTCCTCAACGCGGATTATCGGCCGCTCTCGTACAATCCGCTCTCCCTCTGGTCGTGGAAGGACGCCTTCACGGCCCTGTTCCTCGACCGCGTCACCCTGGTGGCGAGCTACGACGTCGAGGCGCGCTCGCCCTCGCGCGCCCTGCGGGTGCCGAGCGTCGTGGCGCTGAAGAACTACGTGGCGCTGGCCCGCAGCCCGGCCTTCACCCGCTACAACATCTACCTGCGCGACGGTTTCAGCTGCCAGTATTGCGGCCTGCGGCTGCCCTCAGGCGGCCTGACCTTCGACCACGTGGTGCCGCGCTCCCGGGGCGGCCTGTCGAGCTGGGAGAACGTCGTGGCGGCCTGCTCGCCCTGCAACCTGCGCAAGGCCAACCGCACGCCGGACGAGGCGGACATGCCGCTGATGACCGAGCCCCGGCGGCCGACGCGCTACGAGCTGCACCACCGGCAGCCCGAGTTCGACCACCGCCAGTACCATCACACCTGGCTCGACTACCTGTACTGGGACAGCGAGCTGGAGAGCTGAGGGCGGCGCGGAGGCCTCACCAGGCCGGCTCGCAGCGGGGCGGCTCGTTGTACATCGGGACGTTGTGGTTGCGCGGCAGGTAGCCCCGCACCAGGACGGGCGGGCGGACGGCGGGAACGGACGGCACCGGACTCCGGTATCGAACGCTGCGCGGCGGATGCGGGTCGCGCGGCCAATCCGCCGCGACGGCGGGGTCGAGGAGCGGGCCGGCACCGAGCAGCAGGATGGTGAGCCGGATGGTGCGTGCGTACTGCATGAACAGGCTCCCGCCGAAGCGCGGCATCAGAACTTGACGGCCGCGCCGGCCCGGACGGTGTTCAGGTTGACCTTGTGCCCGTCGAAACTGCTGAACAGCACGTACTGATACTCGGCGCGCAGGAGGATGTTCGGCGTGATCGCGTACTCGACGCCCGCTCCCGCCGCCACGCCGGCGGTGACCTTGGTCCTCGACTGCGTCTGGATCGAGGTGAACGGGGTCCCGTTGTAGGGCGCGCTCTGGTTGAAGCTCGTGTAGCCGTAATTGTTCACGTAGGTCGGCGTCCCGGCCAGAGTCGCGTTGTAGGCCGTCAGATTGAAGCCATAGTTCTGATAGCTCGTCGTATCGGCGACGCGCGCCCGACCGATGGCGATGCCGCCAGTGACATAGGGCAGGAAATTGCCCAGGGCGTAGCCGATCCGCGCGCGCAGCGTGCCGTAATCGTTGACCCGCGTCGCCGTGGATCCACTCAGGCTCACGGTATCGTAGCTGCCGGCGGCCGACATTTGGGTCCGCGCAAGACCATCGCTCGACACGCCCATCCGGCCGAAATTCGTGTAGTCCCCCTCGATGCCGAAGACGAACTCGTCGAACTGAACGTTGTAGCCCGCGAAGGCGCCGAAACTCGTGTCGCCGACTCGCCGCGACGGCGGGCTGAGGAGCGTCGAGGCGTGGAAGTCGGACTCACCCGTCGTGTTGTGCGAGTCCCGGTAGATCAGCGGTTGGAACGCGCCCTTGCTCCCCATGAGCGCGGAGGTGTAGCCGCCGTGGCCGCCGACATACACGCCGCTCCAGTCGACCACCGGGGCCGGGACCGGGTCGTAATCCGCGCCGCGCAGGTAATCGTAATCCAGATCCGCGGCGCGCGCGGTGTTCACGCCGCAGAGACCGAGAACCGCCAGCAGCGGGAAAGTGACGGTACGCATCGGGATCGTCCTGGGACGGAAGAGACGGACGGCGGATCGAGCCTCGACACGGTGATACGCCGGTAACCTTAATTCTCCGTTGCTCGACTGCGAGAGGTACGTCTCGATCCGGGGATGCCAGTCCCGGGACGTCGTGGCGGTTATTGGGTCGGGCAAGGACGGGCTGAGGACAGGCCGAGAACCGGACCTGTCGCGACGGGGCGCCGAAACGCGAGACGGCGCGGAGACCCTCCGCGCCGTCGTCGTCCGTCAGGGGAATCGCGGTCGAGGCGCGATCAGTACTTGCGCACCAGCGGGCCGGGGATGGGCTCCGGCATCAAGGGCGGCAGCGGGGCCGCCACGAAGCCGCCGAGGTAGTAGCGCAGGCCGATCTTCACGTCGTGCGCCTCGATGTCCTTGATCTTGATCGCCTGCAGGCTGCCGGTGCAGCACGGGACGAAGCCCGGGCCGGTCTCGGCCTTGCCGAGGTTCAGGTAGCGGTAGGCGAGTTCGATCTTCAGCGCGTCAGTCACGTTGTAGGCGAGACCGGCGTGGAGCGCCCAGGCGAGGCTGCCGGTGGTCTTGTCCTTGTAGAACTTGCTGCCGCTGTTGGTGTTGTAGACCGGATTGCCGTTCGGGTCGTAGACCGGGGCGTACGGGATGCAGCCGCAGCCGGAATTCGTGTAATCGTACGCGTAGGTCGGGCTGGTGAACTGCTGGTTGGTCGAGTAGCTCGAGACGTGGTTGAACGCGTAGCCGACGCCGCCGCCGATGAACGGCGTGATGCCGTACCACGTGCCGAGGTCGAAATACGCGTTGGCCAGCACCACTGCGGAGTCGAAGTTGCCGCTCGACTTGTTCACGCCGTACGATCCGAGCCCGTTGTCGAAATCCGGACCCTTGTAGTACTCGCTGCCGCGCAGGCCGGTGGAGTAGCGGTACTCACCGGTGATGTCGCCGCGCAGGAACGGGGTGAACTGGTAGCCGACGCCGACGCCCGCGAAACCGCCGCCGCCGACCGCGTTGCCGAAGGCGCGGTTGGACTCGGCGTAGCCGGTGTAGTCGTAGGCGTCGCTGTAGCGCGGACGGGTGTAGATGCTCGCGCCCACGTCGCCGCGCAGGTACCAGCCGCCGCCGACCTCGATCGGCGGGGGCGGCGGGGGCGGGGGCGGCGGGAGCATCAGATCCGCGGCCGCGGCGAGGCAGGGCGCACCGACGCTCGCCGCGAGCGTCAGGCTACGCACCAAAGCGTTCAGCTTGGAGCGGGCCATGAGGATTCCTTCACTGGACTCGTGAGCCGGACGCGCGGCGCGCGGTCCCGGGGTACGAGGGCAGGATGGAAGGAACGTCTTAAATCCGGCTTAACGTTAAATGTTAGGCTTGCGCATCCGTTGCCGAACTGTCGAAACGGATATCCGGGCGAGACTTGCTTGTTTCGGCTGCGCTGCGCCGCCGGGGTCAGCGCAGTTCTTCTGTGGGGGCCGGACGGCGCGGGGGCTGAGGCCGCATGGGACCCGACGACGTGCGCATCCTGGCGCTGATGCTGCCCGAGGCGGTAGCGGGCGCCCACAGCGGCAACCCGGATTTCCGGGTCGGCGGCCGGGTCTTCGCGACCCTCTGGGTCGAGGAGGCGCGGGTCGTGCTGCGCCTCGCGCCCGCCGATCAGGCCGCCCTCTGCGAGGCCGAGCCGGACCTGTTCGCGCCGCTCGACGGCGCCTGGGGGCGGCGGGGCTGGACCAATCTCGACCTCGACCCGTGCGCGGAGGAGATTCTGCGGGCGGCGCTGCTGGCGGCGTGGCGGATGACCGCACCCGCGGAGCTGCGCGCCGCCTACGCTGATCTGGGCTGACTCGGGCTGCCCCCTGCGGAGTCGAGCCGCGCCCCTCCGGGGCTCCGGCCTCAAGCCGCCGCGCGGGTGACGGCGTCGACCACCTCGTCGACCACCGCGTTGACGAGGCCGCGGTCGTCGCCCTCGGCCATGACGCGGATCACCGGCTCGGTGCCCGACGGGCGGATCACGAGGCGGCCGGCGTTGCCGAGCCGCTCGCGGGCATGCTCGATGGCGCTGACCACGCTGTCCTCGCGCAGGGGCTCGCCGCTCCGGTAGCGGACGTTCTTGAGGATCTGCGGCAGCGGGTCGAAGCAGTGGCAGACCTCGCTCACGGGCCGGTTCTGCCGCTGCACCACGCTCAGCAGCTGCAGGGCGGCCACGAGGCCGTCGCCGGTGGTCGTGTAGTCCGACATGATGATGTGGCCGGACTGCTCGCCGCCGAGATTGTAGCCGTGCGCCCGCATGTGCTCGAGGACGTAGCGGTCCCCCACCGCCGTGCGGGCCAGGGTCAGGCCGAGACCGCCGAGGAAGCGCTCCAGGCCGAGATTCGACATGATCGTCGCCACCACGCCCGGCTGCGTCAGGCGCTCGTCCTCCTTCCAGGAGCGCGCCACGACGGCCATGAGCTGGTCGCCGTCGACCACCTGGCCCTTCTCGTCCACGATCAGCACCCGGTCGGCGTCGCCGTCCAGCGCGATGCCGATATCGGCCCGGCGCTCGCGCACCATGTCGATCAGGGCCGCGGGCGCGGTCGAGCCGACATCCCGGTTGATGTTGAACCCGTCCGGCTCAGTGCCGATGGCGATGACCTCGGCGCCGAGCTCCCACAGGGTCTCGGGGGCGACCCGGTAGGCCGCGCCGTTGGCGCAGTCGACCACGACCCGCAGCCCGTCCAGCGTCACCTGCCGCGGCAGGGTCCGCTTGGCGAACTCGATGTAGCGGGCGTGCACGCTCTCGATGCGCTTGGCCCGGCCGAGGTCGTTCGAGCCGGAGAGGCGCTTGTGCATGTCGGCGTCGATCAGCCCCTCGATCTCGTGCTCGATCGCGTCGTTGAGCTTGAAGCCGTCGGGCCCGAACAGCTTGATGCCGTTGTCCTCGAACGGGTTGTGCGAGGCCGAGATCATCACGCCGAGATCGGCCCGCATCGAGCGGGTCAGCATCGCCACGGCCGGCGTCGGCACCGGCCCGAGCAGGAGCACGTCCATGCCCACCGAGGTGAAGCCGGCGACGAGCGCGGTCTCGATCATGTAGCCCGAGAGGCGGGTGTCCTTGCCGATCACCACCCGGTGGCGGTGGTCGCCGCGCTGGAACACGAGGCCGGCGGCCTGACCGACCTTGAGGGCGAGTTCCGGCGTGATCACGCCGTTGGCCCGGCCCCGGATGCCGTCGGTTCCGAAATACTTGCGCACCATCACGTCTCCGGCGCCCGGTCTCGCGGACCCGGCACAGCTTAGCAGATTATCGCGCCCGCCGGCGGCTCACCGGCCGGCAGAGTCAACGGGGTGCTCCCCGACAAAGGCGGTCGAAATGGGGCGCCCGGCGCGCTGCAGGAGCCGCGGCGCCGAGGCCGAGACCAGCGCGAGGCCCGAGACGGTCAGCAGGCCGAGCACGAGCCGGCGGAAGGCGACCTCGCTGAGGCCGAGATAGATCCGGGTGCCGAGCAGCGTCGGGACCAGCATCGCCGGCAGGACCACCGCCAGGATCGGCAGCGTCGCCCGGGTGACGAGCCCCGCGGCGAGGTAGGTCGCCAGGGTGACACTGAGCATCGCGAGGTTGAAGTTCTGGATCACCGAGCGCTGCACGTCGCGCTCGTAGCGGCGCAGGGTGCACCAGAGGGTCGGCAGCACGCCCGTGAAGCCGCCAAGCCCGCCCATCATCCCGCCGCCGAGGCCCACCGCGGCGTCGGCGAGCCGGCCGCCGGCCGCGATCCGCGGCAGGTTCCGGGCGAACAGCATGGCCGGGCACCAGACGATCAGCAGCAGGCCGAGGAGCGTCTTAAACCAGTCGGCGTCGAGCCGCGGCAGCAGCAGGACGCCGAGGGGGATGCCGGCGAGGCCGCCGAGGATGAAGGGCGCGAGGCGCCCGGTCTCGAACCCGCGCCGGACCGAGACCGCCGCGATGACCTGGCCCGTGAAGGCGCCGGAGACGGCCAGCACGGCGGCGAGCTGCGGGTCGATCACCCAGGCCCAGAACGACAGGGCCGTGAGCCCGAAGCCGAAGCCCGACAGGCCCTGCACGAAGCCGGCGACGACGGCGCCGAGGGCGACGACGAGGTAGGTCGAGACCGGCATCGGGGCTTCTGGATGCGCTGCGGCGATGAACCCTGTGTTTCCGATTCGACGCGACAGGCCGAGGCTCCGGCCGAGCTTGACGCGGCGATACGCCGACATGGGAAGCGGTTTGTCACGGAGCACGCGATGGGCCGCCCCGCTCAGCGGGACTGGGTCGGGGATCCGGTCTGCCCGGAGAAGGCGCGACCGAGCCACACGTCGACGATGTGCTCGATCCTGGGACTCCTCATACGGTTTCCGGCTGAATGCTTCGGTCTGCGCAGCCTGTTCCGTCATCGCGAGCGCAGCGAAGCGACCCAGGGCTGCGCGCGCGACCCGAGCGTGGCGCTGCTGGATCGCTTCGCTGCGCTCGCGATGACGGCACCGATCTGATCAAGCGGAAACCGCATCATCCCTCACCCCAACCCTCTCCCGCCCGGGATTGGGGGGCCGTCGCGCTCTGCCCCCCAGCGGCGGTGCCCGGCGGAGCGGTGCGAACATCGTAGCCCAATACGGGGGATTGGTGCGTTCGGCACCGGGCCTCCCCGTCCACGAAAAAGGGCGCCTCGCGGCGCCCCCTTCGATCGTCCTCTCGAGGCCTCAGGCCTGCGGCTGCGGCTCCAGGCCGCCGTCGCTCTCCTTCGGCCGGCCGCGGCCCGCCGAGGGGACCGAGGAGCCCCGGGCCGGGGTCGGCGGCACGTCGCCGCCGTCGCGGATCGGGGGCTGGCCCTTGAGCAGGTTGCGGATCTCCTCGCCCGAGAGGGTCTCGTACTCGAGGAGCCCCTGGGCCAGGGCCTCCAGGTCGTCCTTGTGCTCGGCCAGGATGCGGCGCGCCTCCTCCAGGCCGGTCTCCACGAGGCGGCGGACCTCGGCGTCGATCTTCTGGGCGGTCGACTCGGAGACCGACTGCTGCCGGCCCATCGACATGCCGAGGAAGACCTCGTCGTTGTTGTCGCCGTACGCGACGGTGCCGAGCTCGGGGCTGAAGCCCCAGCGGGTCACCATCATCTTGGCGAGCCGCGTCGCCTGCTCGATGTCCGACTGCGCGCCCGAGGTCACCTTCTCGCGCCCGAAGATCATCTCCTCGGCGATGCGGCCGCCCATCATGATCGCCAGCCGCGAAGTCATCTGCTCGAAGCTCATGGAGAGCTTGTCGCGCTCGGGCAGCTGCATGACCATGCCCAGCGCCCGGCCGCGGGGGATGATGGTCGCCTTGTGCACCGGGTCGGTCGCCGGGACGTTGAGGGCGACGATGGCATGGCCGCCCTCGTGGTAGGCGGTGAGCCGCTTCTCGTCCTCGGTCATCACGAGGGTGCGCCGCTCGGCGCCCATCATGACCTTGTCCTTGGCGTCCTCGAACTCGTGCATCGTCACGATGCGTTTTCCGCGTCGAGCGGCGAGGAGCGCCGATTCGTTGACGAGGTTCATCAGGTCGGCGCCCGAGAAGCCCGGGGTGCCGCGCGCGATGGTCTTCAGGTCGACGTCGGGGGCCAGCGGCACCTTGCGGACGTGGACACGCAGGATGCGCTCGCGGCCGGTGACGTCCGGGTTCGGCACCATGATCTGGCGGTCGAAGCGGCCGGGACGCAGCAGCGCCGGGTCGAGCACGTCGGGGCGGTTGGTCGCCGCGATGATGATGACGCCCTCGTTGGCCTCGAACCCGTCCATCTCCACGAGGAGCTGGTTGAGGGTCTGCTCGCGCTCGTCGTTGCCGCCGCCGAGGCCGGCGCCGCGGTGGCGGCCGACCGCGTCGATCTCGTCGATGAAGATGATGCAGGGCGCGTTCTTCTTGGCCTGCTCGAACATGTCGCGCACGCGGCTGGCGCCGACGCCCACGAACATCTCGACGAAGTCCGAACCCGAGATGGTGAAGAACGGCACGTTGGCTTCGCCCGCGACCGCCCGGGCGATCAGGGTCTTACCGGTGCCGGGCGGGCCGACGAGCAGCACGCCGCGCGGGATCCGACCGCCGAGCCGCTGGAACTTCTGCGGGTCGCGCAGGAACTCGACGATCTCCTGGAGATCCTCCTTCGCCTCCTCGACGCCGGCGACGTCGTCGAACGACACCCGGCCGTGGGCCTCGTTCAGAAGCTTGGCCTTCGACTTGCCGAAGCCCATGGCGCGGCCGGCGCCGGACTGCATCTGGCGCGAGAGGAAGATCCAGGCGCCGATGAAGACGAGGATCGGCAGCCAGCTCACGAGGAGCTGGATGAACCACGGAGTGTTGTCGGACGGCGGGCGGGCGGTGATCTGCACGCCCTTGCCCTGGAGCTTGGAGACCAGGCTCGGGTCGTTGGGCGCGTAGCTCGTGAAGTTGCCGCCGCCCACGTAGGTGCCGGACACGTCCTGCCCGGAGATCACCACCGACTGGATCTTGCCGGCATCGGCGTCGTTCAGGAGCTGGCTGTAGGCGATCTCGCTGCCGCCACCCCGGTGACCCGGGTTCTGGAACAGGGTGACGAGGGCCAGCACCAGCAGGAAGATGACGACCCACAAGGCAAAGTTGCGAAAATTCGGGTTCATCGATCAATCCCTGGCGCGTGCGACCCCCAGGACGGACCCGCCACGCGGCTATTCCGATCCATCCGTGCACACTCCGCCAATGTAGGCGGGGGGCTCTCCCTTGCCAAGTAAGTCGGGAGACCCTGCGGCGAGGGCAGCACCTGCGAGTCCGTGCCGGCGCGGCGGCGCCGGGGCGAGGTTCACGCCCCCGCCCGCGTCGGCGGCGACGAGGATCCCCGCGAGGGTGCGGCGGACCGGCTCCCGGCGGCGCAGGGCCGGCAGGAGCGATTCGAGGACGAGGGCCTCGAGGCGCTCGAGCCGGCGCGGCGCCGCGCCGGCTCGGGCCAGGGCGAGATCCAGGCAGCGCAGGGCCACGGCGTCCGGCAGGGCCGCCAAGGCGCGCCCGTCGAGCCGCAGGCCCGCGCCCGTCTCCGACCCGGGCCGCCGCGCCGCGTCGAGGGCCTGCTCGGCCGCGCTCCGGAGCGCGGCCTCGTCGCGGGCGGCGCGCTCGGCGAGCCGGGCGAGGCGCGCCCGGGTCAGGCCCTCGCGCTCCAGGGCCGGCCATGCCGCCCGCAGGCGGCCGCGGGCGAAGCGCGGGTCGCCGTTGGCGGGATCGCGCAGGTAGGCGAGGCCGCCCGCCGCGCACCACGCCACCAGACTGGCCTTCGGCAGGTGCAGGAACGGGCGTCCGAGGACGAGGCCCGGGCCGAGGTCCCGCTCGGCGCGCATGCCGGCGAGGCCCGCGGGGCCGCTGCCGGCCGCGAGCCGGATCAGGACCGTCTCGGCCTGGTCATCCCGCGTGTGGCCCGTCAGCACGAGCCCGGCGCCGACCGCCCCGGCATGGGCGGCGAGGAGTGCGTAGCGGACGGTGCGGGCCGCGTCCTGCAGGCCGGTGCCGGGCTTCGCGCCCGTCCAGGTCAGGGTCGCGTGGGGCAGGTCCAGCGCCCGGGCGGCGCGGCCGACGCCCTCGGCCTCCGCGCCGGATTCCGGCCGCAGGCCGTGATCGACGGTCGCCACGCGCAGGGACGCGCCGGTCGCGTCGCGCAGGCGCGCGGCGGCGTGCATCAGGGCGCTCGAATCGGGACCGCCCGAGACGGCGAGGAGCACGCCCCGCCCGCCGCGCGCGGCCCGGTCGAGCCAGGGGCGGAGGGCGCCGAGGACCGGGTCGCCCGAGTCGCCCAAGTCGCTCAGAGCGCCCGAGACGCTCAGGCGCCGCAGCGGGCGCGCTTCTGCTCGCGGGCGACGCCCTGGCGGACGCCGGTGCCGGCATTCGGGAACTTCCGGTCCAGCTCGGCCAGGGTCGCGCAGGCCTGCTCGCGGGCGCCGAGCGCGTTGAGCGTGACGCCGAGCTTCAGCATGGCGTCGGGGGCCTGGGCGGAGCGGGCGTAGTCGGTCGAGACCTTCAGGAACTGCTCGGCGGCCTCGCGGTTGCGGCCGCGGGCGAGGTAGCTCTCGCCGAGCCAGTAGGTCGCGCCGGCGACGCGGTTGTCGCGCGGGTGCGACTGGATGAACTGGCGCAGGCCCATCTCGGCCTGCTCGTACTGCTTGGCGCGGTACAGCTCGACCGCGGCGTCGAAATCGGCGGCCGGATCTCCGGTCCGGGTCGCCGCCACGCTCTCGGAGGGCCGCGCCGGGATCGCCCCGGTCCGGGCCGGCGGCCGCAGGTCCACGGGCTCGTCGTAACCGGAGGTCCCGGCCTCCGAGTCGTCCTCGCCGGACTCGTTGAGCGCGCCCTGGGGCAGGCGCTGCGGCCGGGGCGCCGCCTCGGCGGCCTCCTCAGCCTCGCGGGGCGGCAGCGGCGCGGAGGGCTGCGTGCTGCCGAGCTGCATCGGGGCGCCCGGGGCGCCGGGGGCCTGCGACGGGTCAAAGGCGTCGCCGCGCTTCCCGGGGCGGCCGGCGCCCGGATTGCCGCCGTTGACGGGCCCCGACGGCGCGGGCGCGGCCGAGGGTTTGCCGCCCTTGCCCTCGTTCAGGCGGTACTCGACGTCCTCCTGGAACTTGCGCAGCTGCTCCTTGAGCTGGCGGTTCTCGTACTGGAGGGTCTCGATCTGCCCGGCCATCATCCGGGACTGGTTCTCGATGCGGCCGAGGCGCACGACCAGTTCCGAAGCGTCCTGCGCGGCGGCCGGGTGGGCGAGGAGCACGGCACCGACGGCGGTGGCGAGGGCGAGGCGGGTGCGAAGGCGGGCGGGCATGGTACGGCTGCGGTCCGGTGTCGGCGCGAGGCCCTATCAGATGCGCCGCACCGCGGCAAAACTGCGGCGCGGGTCGAAGGAGTGATCGAAGGCCGTGATCGAGAGCATCGATCGGAGGCGGCGGCCGAGAGCCGCCTCCGGGGTCGTTCGCGCGGCGGCCTACGCGCCGGCGCCGCGGTCGAGGACGATCACCGCGCGGCGGTTCTGCGACCAGCAGGAGATGTCGTTGCACACCGCCACCGGCCGCTCCTTGCCGTACGACACGGTCCGCATCCGGCTCGCCGCGATGCCGCGGGTGGCGAGGTAGTCGTTCACCGCCTGGGCCCGGCGGGCGCCGAGGGAGAAGTTGTACTCGCGGGTGCCGCGCTCGTCGGCGTGGCCCTCGATGATGAAGGTGTAGCGCGGGTAGCGCTGCAGCCACGCGGCCTGCTTGTCGAGGGTCGCGGTCGCGGTCGGCGTCAGGTCGGTGGAGTCCGACTCGAAGAAGACCCGGTCGCCGATATTGACGACGAAGTCCTGCGCGCTGCCCGGGGTGGCGGCGCCAGCCCCGAAGGCGGAGGCGTCGGCGAGGTCCTTGTCGTTGCTGCAGGCGCCCAGGCCGAGGGCGGCGACGAGCGCGAGGCCGAGGGCGGCGGCGCGGAAACGCTGGGGCATGGTCTGAAAAACTCCTCGAGCGGTGCCGAAGGCCGGCTGCTGGTCTTCGAGGCGGGTCCGCGTATTCCTGGCGCCGTTGGTAGGCGGGGTTGGTTAAGCGACGGTTCCGCCGGGCGGCGCGGGGGCGTGGTGACGGTCCGCACCGATCGACGGCGTGCGCTGACGCACCCGGACGCGCCCGGAATGCGGCGGCGGCGGGGCGGCGGGCCGCGACGCGCCATTTCGGCCGCTCCGGTTGCGGCGCTGCAACAGGCGCCGGGCCTCCGCCGGTAACGGTCGCGGGCCGGGCTTTAAGAGATCCTCAACCCTATCGGCCCCTTATCGGCGGGCCGAAGACCGGACTTCCCGCATGCGCCCCGCCCAGAGCGTCCTCATCGTCGAGGACAGCTACCTGCTCCTCGAGATCGTCGCGAGCCTGTGCGAGACGCACGGCATCCGGGTGATCGAAGCCTCGACGGGCGAGGCCGCGCTGACCGTCCTGCGCGACCGGGGCGCGGCGATCGACTGGCTGTTCACCGACATCCACCTGCCCGGACTGATCGACGGCTGGACGGTGGCCCACGCCTTCCGGGCGATCCATCCGGACCGGCCGGTGGTCTACACCTCGACCGACACGCACGGCCGCAGCGGTGTGCCGGGCAGCCTGTTCCTGCGCAAGCCCTTCCAGATGCAGGAGGTCAACCGCCTGGTCCGGATGATGGTCGAGGGTCTGGGCGAGGCTGGCTCCGACAGCCGGCTCTGCGCGGCGGGCTGAGTCACGGACCCTTCCGGGCGGGACCGTCGTCGCGCGCCGCGAAGCGACCCGGGACGCCGCGGCGCCCGGAGGCGGCCTCAGCCGCCCCGGAACAGCGCGACGATCTCCGGCGCGGCGAGCCACGCCTCGACCCGCGGGCAGGCGAGATCCCCGGGGGGCATCGCGTCGTAGAGGGCGAAGCTCGCCGCGACGAAGCCCGGCAGGTCGTAGAGCACCGGGAAGTCGTCGCCCCGCGGCTTGGTCTTGAACAGGTACGAGCCGGTCAGGCCGAAATGCTCGGCGATGGGCGGGTAGATCGGCCAGACCACGTCCTGGGCCAGCTCGTCGCCGAGGTAATCCTCGATCTCCACGGGCTCGGGCGTGAGCCCGTTCTCCTGCAGCAGCCGCCTCGCGATGTCGCCGAGGACGTGGACCTTGGGATGGTTCATCAGGTGCATGAAGGCGCCGCGGCGCGCCCAGCGGGTCACCTCGCGCTCCAGCCCGAAACCCAGGGCGTCGGCCGCGCCGACGAGCTCGCGCACCGCCGGGTCCCAGTGGTCGAGGTAGCCCAGGCGGGCGAACACGTCCTCGCGGAACAGGGCGGCCGTGCGGCCGGCATCGAGGCCGAGCCGGTGGGCGGTGACGACGATCGCCGAGTGGTACTGGCCCAGCGGCGACGGCGTCAGCTTCAGCGCGGCGAGGTCCGAGGCCTGCCCGACATAGACCATGTCCGGGTGGAAGGCCGAGAACACGATCGACGGGAACAGCTTGAGCCGCGGGTCGGCCGCGCGCACAGTGGCGGCGTCGCCGCCGGGGATCAGCCCGGCCGGGAAGGCCTGCGAGAAGACGTGGTCGTGGGCGCGCAGGGTCCGGATCAAGCCGTCGACATGGCCGTGGTCGCGCTTCAGCGAGCCCATGGGCAGGTAACGGACCGGGCTCTTCGGCGCGAGCAGGCGCATGGCCCGGGCGATGCCCCGGGCCTGGCAATTGCCCAGCACCGCGATGCTCGGCCCGTCACGGGTCGTGGCGGTGCGGGCGCGGTTCCGCCATGGTGTCGCCCAGGTGGGGGCCCAACGGGTAGGCGTCCAATCGGTCGCCGAGCGGGTGAACGCGCTGCGGGCGCGCCGGGGCAGGTCGTTCAGGGCCACGTCGCGTGCCGGTGTCAGCGGACGGAACAGCGCCCCCGAGGGCCTGCCGCCGTCGTGAAGAAGAGGGTTCGAAGATGGCGTTGAATCCGTATACGGGTCTACCGGCCGAGCGATTCTGGCGCAAGGTCGTCACCAACGTGCCGCCCTTCGCGGTCAATCCGCACCCGAAGGACACGTTCGTGATCGGACCGACCGACAAGGTCGCCACCGGCGGCTCGTGCTTCGCCCAGCGGGTGGCCGAGGCGGTGCGCGGCGCCGGGTTCAACTACTATCTGACCGAGCCGCCGACCCCCGGCATGAGCGCCGAGGAGGCCAATGCCCGCCAGTTCGGCACGTTCTCGGCGCGCTACGGCAACCTCTACTACACGCGCCAGTTCGTGCAGCTGTTCGACCGGGCCTACGGCACGTTCGAGCCGGAGCTGAAGGCGTGGCTGCGCGACGACGGCCGCTACGTCGACCCGTTCCGCCCGACCGTCGAGCCGGCGGGCTTCGCCAGCGAGGCCGAGGTGGTCGCGGCGCGCGACGCGCACCTCGCCGAGGTGCGCCGCCTGTTCGAGACGCTCGACGTGTTCGTGCTGACGCTCGGCCTCACCGAGGGCTGGCGCTGGCGGGCCGACGGCGCGGCGCTGCCGCTCGCCCCCGGTGTCGCGGGCGGCACGTTCGACCCCGCGCTCTACGAGTGCGTGAATGCCGGCGCGGGCGAGGTGCTCGGTGACCTCAACGGCTTCCTCGACCGGCTCTGGAGCGTGAACCCGAAGGCGCGGGTGATTTTCACGGTCTCGCCGGTACCGATGATCGCCACCTACATGGACCGGCACGTGATGGAGTCGAACAGCTACTCCAAGTCGGTGCTGCGGGTGGCGGCCGGCGAGGTGGTCGGCCGCGGCGACCCGCGGGCGGTCTACTTCCCCGCCTACGACATCGTCACGAGCAACGTGAATGCCGGGCGCTACTACAACGAGGACCAGCGCACCATCAACGACGCGGGCGTGCGCCACGTCATGCGCCTGTTCCTGGCGACCTTCGCCCGCGACCGGGTCTCGCCGGCGCCGACCCACGCCCCCGTCGACCTCGCGGCCGAGTTCGAGGGCAATGCCGGCGTGATCTGCGACGAGGAGGAGATCGAGCGCAGCGTGGCGTGACGGGGGGCCGAGATCGTCACCGGAGCGGCCGCGGCCATCGGGCGGCCTGCATCGTCTTCACGAGCGTAGCGAAGTGACCCAGTGTAACGCGACATCGACAGTCGTGGCGCTGCCTGGATTGCTTCGCTCCGCTCGCAAAGACGGCAACGCTCCGAAGATCCCGCCGGGCAACCGCTCGAGCCCTTCGCGACCGTCACGGCGGCCGGGGCGATCCCGCGTTTGCCTCCAGCCCGGCCTTTCGGGCAAGCTCGGCCGCCCGGGCGCTCGCGCCTATCGGAGACGAATCCCTTGAGCCTGCCCCCGCCCCGCCGCGCCGACCACGACATCGATCCGGTCTTCGTGAAGCGGCACTCGCCCCGCGCCTTCACGGGCGAGGCCGTGCCCGAATCCGAGCTGATGCGGATGATCGAGGCGGCGCGCTGGTCGCCCTCCGCCTACAACTCGCAGCCCTGGCGCTTCCTCTACGCGCTCCGGGGCGACGCCCACTGGGACACGTTCTTCGACCTGCTGGTGCCCGGCAATCAGAAATGGGTGTCCGGCACCGGCGCGATCCTGTTCCTCGTCTCGAACGGGCTCATGAAGGTCGGCGACGAGCTGAAGCCCTCC
Source organism: Methylobacterium sp. NPDC080182 (assembly GCF_050281105.1). NCBI lineage: Bacteria > Pseudomonadati > Pseudomonadota > Alphaproteobacteria > Hyphomicrobiales > Methylobacteriaceae > Methylobacterium > Methylobacterium sp. NPDC080182. Next base: position 184,011 of record NZ_JBNNWO010000009.1, on the reverse strand, counting down.
TACAGCCACTCCTTCGACGCCGGCACCGCCTCGCTGGCCTTCCAGCTCCAGGCGATCCACCAGGGCTGGCACGCCCACGGCATGGTCGGGTTCGACCACGTCCGCGCGCCCGCGGTGCTGCGTCTGCCCGAGAACCACCGGATCGAGGCCGCCTTCGCGGTCGGCCGCAAGACGCCCGAGGCGGACCTCACCGAGGAGCAGCGGCCCCGCGAGACCCCGAACGGCCGCCGGCCGATCACCGACTTCACCATCGCGGGACCGTTCCCGCAGGCCGCCGGCTGAGACGGGCCGGAACCCGCTCGGACGGCCGGGGATTGGCTCCGCATCGCGACGCCGTCGCAGGTCCGTGGGCGCAGGCCCACGGGCTCGACCCGGGCCGGCAGGGGGCCGCCGCCCCGCGCCTCCTGTCCGCCCTCCGACGCTTCGGGAGCTGGCTCATGGATCCGTCCGACACCGCCGCGTCCGACCCGTTCCGGGATGACGGGCCGTTCGACCCCGTCCCCGGGCTGCAGACCGTCGCCGACCGCCACGGGGTCAGCCCGGACGCGGTGCGCCACCTGGTCCGGGCCCTCGAGCGTGGCCACGGCACGATGGCGCAGTTCGACCATCCCGATCTCGGCGGGATGGGGCAGTGGTTTTCCGGCGGGATGGTGATGGTCGGCCGGATGTTCGACGACGCGCTGAAGGCGCGGGTCGACGCGCTCTGCACCGAGCTGGCCGGGGCGCTCCCCGCGGGGGGCTTCTCGGAGGCCGCGCCCGCGGCGCGGCGCGGCGGCGGCGGCGAGTGGTGGCCGGCCGGCCTCGGGGATCCGGCCAGCACCGGCGCGCAGGACGGGCTGCGCTACGCCTATTTCCCGGACAGCCGGCGGCTCGCCGTCGACGCGGGGTCCGGGGTCGCGCTGTACGATACCGGCGAGCACCGCATCACCGGAGTTTCCCAGGCGAACGGCAGCCTCGGCTTCACGGGACCGTCCGGGGCCGTCGCCCTCGACCGCCTGCGTCGGATCGAGGCGGAGGTCGCGGCGCCGCGCCAAGCGGACCCGGGCCGAGCGGACCCGGCCGAGATCCCGGCGAAGGCCGCCCCCGCCGCTTCGCCGGCCGCTGCGGCTGCCCCTTCGGCGGCCCCGGACCGGTCGTCTCCGGACGCGATCCTCGCGACCATCGAGCGGCTGGCCGACCTGCACGCGCGCGGCGTGCTCACCGACGCGGAGTTCGCGACCAAGAAGACGGAGCTGCTGGCCCGGCTGTGAGGGGCGCCCGGTCGCCGTACCCGCCGGCCCCGTCCCGAGGCGCGGAGGCCTCGCGGGATGCGGGCGCGGATCGGACCCTGCCGGGTCCGGACGGCCTCAGGCGATGCCGACGCGCAGCAGGTCGTGGACGTGCACGATGCCGACCGGCCGGCCGTCGGTGACGGCGAAGACCGCCGTGATCAGCCGGCGGTTCATCAGCTCCAGCGCGGCCTGGGCCAGCTTGTGCGGCTCCACGGTCACCGGGTCGCGGGTCATGACGGTCGAGACCGGCGTGTCGAGGAGCGCCGGACCCATGTGGCGGCGCAGATCGCCGTCCGTGACGATGCCGACGAGGCGGCCGGCCGCGTCCGTGACGCCGACGCAGCCGTAGCGTCGCGCCGCGATCTCGATCATCACCTCGGACATGAGGGCGGTCTCGTGCACCAGCGGCATGTCCTGGGGCCCGTGCATCACCTGCTGCACGGTCCTGAGGCGGGCCGCGAGGGTGCCGCCCGGATGCAGGGTGTGGAAGCGCGCCGAGGTGAAGCCGCGCCGCTCCAGGAGCGCCACCGCCAGGGCGTCGCCCAGCGCCAGCTGGATCAGGCTGGAGGAGGTCGGCGCGAGGTCGTGCGGGCAGGATTCCCGCACGCGGGGCAGTTCCAGCAGCACGTCGGCGGCCTTGCCCAGGGTGCTCTCGCCGTTGCGGGTGATCGCCACCAGAGGGATCGAGAACCGGCGGCTGAAGCCGACGAGGTCGGACAGTTCCGCGGTCTCCCCCGACCACGACAGCGCGATGATGACGTCGTCCCGGGCGATCATCCCGAGGTCGCCGTGGCTCGCCTCGGTCGGGTGGACGAAGAAGGCGTGCGTGCCGGTGGAGGCCAGCGTCGCGGCGATCTTGCGCCCGACATGCCCGCTCTTGCCGATGCCGCTGACGATGACGCGGCCCTTGCTCTGCAGGATGGTCTGCACCGCCTCCTCGAAGGCCGCGCCGAGCCGGCCCTGGAAGGCGGCGCTCGCCTCCTGCAGGGCCGCGATGCCGAGTTGGAGGCTGCGGATCCCGAGGTCGCGGGTGGTGGCGAGATGCGCCGACGGCGCGTCGTAGCGGTCGTCGCGCAGGGCGCTGGAGGCGGGAGCGTTCATCGTGTCCGTTCTTGACCCGTCGACCGGATCCGGCACCGGGGGCCGGAATCGGGGAGCGGCGCAGCGAGGCGTCTCCGGCGACGCTAGGCAGCCGTCGTGGTTGAAATGTGACGCGGGGACGACGCAGCGCCGCACGCCGGTTGAAGGCGCGGCCGCCGGGGTCCATGCTCCCGGCACGCCACCCCGCGCGCCGTCCCGCGCCGCGGGCCCCAGGAGGGCAAGAGCCCCATGACCATCCGCTTCCCCGACCCCGATCCCGCGATCCTCGCCCGCCGCGAGGCGATCCTGGCCGGCCTCGCGCCCCTGGTCGCGCCGGAGGCGCTGGTGGTCAGCGAGGACGAGCGTCGGGCCTTCGAGACCGACGGGCTCACCGCCTACCGGCAGATGCCGCTCGCCGTGGTGCTGCCCTCCACCACCGCGGAGGTCGCCGCCGTGATGGCCTACTGCCACGCCAACGGCGTGCGGGTCGTGCCCCGGGGCGCCGGCACCTCGCTCGCGGGCGGCGCCATCGCGCAGGCCGACGCGATCATCCTCGGCGTCGGCAAGATGACCCAGGTCCTCGACATGGACTTCGCCAACCGCACCGCCCGGGTGCAGAGCGGCATCACCAATCTGGCGATCTCCGGGGCGGTCAGCCACGAGGGCTTCTTCTACGCTCCCGACCCGTCGAGCCAGCTCGCCTGCACGATCGCCGGAAACATCGCGATGAATTCGGGCGGCGCGCACTGCCTGAAATACGGCGTGACCACCAACAACCTGCTCGGCGTCACCCTGGTGCTCAACGACGGCACCGTGGTGGAGATCGGTGGCCAGCACCTCGACAGCGGCGGCTACGACCTGCTCGGCCTCGTCTGCGGCTCGGAGGGGCAGCTCGGCATCGTCACCGAGGCGACCGTGCGGATCCTGCGCGCCGCCGAGGGCGCGCGCCCGGTGCTGGTCGGCTTCTCGAAGGTCGAGGATGCGGGCGACTGCGTCGCGGCGATCATCGCGGCCGGGATCATCCCGGTGGCGATCGAGTACATGGACCGCGAGGCGATCCTCATCACCGAGGACTTCGCCCAGGCCGGCTACCCGCGCGACGCCGAGGCGATGCTGATCATCGAGGTCGAGGGCTCGGACGCCGAGTGCGACGCGATGCTGGCCCGGATCGAGACGATCGCCCGGGATTTCCGCCCGACCAGCCTGCGCGTCTCGCGCTCGGAGGCGGAATCGGCCGCGATCTGGAAGGGCCGCAAGTCGGCCTTCGGCGCCACCGGCCGGATCTCCGACTACATCTGCATGGACGGGACGATCCCCACCGGCCAGCTCGGGCCGGTGCTGGAGCGGATCGGCGCCATCTGCGCCGAGAAGGGCCTGCGCGTCGCCAACGTGTTCCACGCGGGCGACGGCAATCTGCACCCGCTGATCCTGTTCGACATCAACACGCCCGGCGAATTGCAGAAGGCCGAGGCCGCGGGCGACGAGATCCTGAAGCTCTGCGTCGAGGTCGGCGGCTGCCTCACCGGCGAGCACGGGGTCGGCATCGAGAAGCGTGAGTTGATGCGCTTCCAGTACGACCAGGTCGATCTCGAGCAGCAGATGCGGGTCAAGGCGGTGTTCGATCCGGACTGGATGCTGAACCCCGCCAAGGTGTTCCCGCTGGACGGGCGCCTCGCGGCCTGAGCCGCGCCGCACGAGGGGTCCGGCCGAGAGCTTGGCCGAGAGCCCGGCCAAGAGGTCTGGCGAACAAGTCCGGACCGGTGCGGGTGCGATCGTCTCCGATCGCACGCCCCCGTCCGGGCCTCGCGGCCGCGCTCAGGCGGCCTCGACCTTGCGGCTCGCCCGGGTCTTGGTCGCGGCGGTCTTGCGGCGACCGGAGGCAGGGGCGGAGGCGGGGGCGGCAGCCTCCTCCTCGGCGGCGGCCTTGTCGGACGCCGGGGACCGGCCCGGCTGGCCGAGGCCGAGGCTCTTGGCGAGCGCCGAGCGCTGCGCTGAGTAGTTCGCCGAAGTGGTCGGGTAATCGGCCGGCAGGCCGTAGCGCTCGCGGTAGGTCTGCGGATCGAGACCGTGCTTGGTCAGGTGACGCTTCAGCGTCTTGTACGACTTCCCGTCGATGAAGCTGACCAGCCCGTCGGGGCGGATCGACTTGCGGATCTGGGCGGGCGTCGGCCGCTCGACGCTCTCGGTCGCCGGAGCGACGGGGCCGGCCCCGATCGTGTTCAGCGCCTCGTGGATGCTCGCGATCAGGGCCGGCAATTCGGCCGAGGGCAGCGAGTTGTTGGAAACGTAGGCCGCGACGACGTCCACGGTCCGCTCGATGAAATCCAATTGCGATGTCGGCGCAGCTTCTGACATTCTCTCGTTCCTCGGCACAAATGCCTGATGGGATCCCCACTTTCGCGAGTTAAGTCAGCGTCCGAAAAATGCAAGCCGCGCCATACAATTATCTGTGATGAGACCGAAGTCTAACTCTGCATCACGCGGCGAGGCTTACAGGGTATGGTTGCATTGGCGCCACTTAATGGACACTTCTGAGAGGCTTTATCGGTGTCCGCCCGGCGAATGCTAGTCGCTTCCTCGAAGCGGGTTTTCGCAACCGGCAGAGACCTTTACCCCCGGGTCAGGGGCCGGCTCTAGACGGTCGTATACGATTGCCGCCCGGTCGTGCGGGCACAATGCGCAATCTTCGTACAGTTGTGCGAGCGCGGGGCGAGGCCCTGCGTCATTTTCGCAACCCGCGCGGCCTCAGGCGAAAGTCTTGCGCGGATCGAAGGCGTCCCGCACGGCCTCGCCGGCGAAGACGAGCAGGCTCAACATCACGGCGATGACCAGGAAACCGGTCAATCCGAGCCACGGCGCGGTCAGATTGTCCTTGCCCTGCGCGAGAAGCTCTCCGAGGGACGGCGAGCCCGGCGGCAGGCCGAAGCCGAGGAAGTCGAGCGAGGTCAGGGTGGTGATCGAGCCGTTCAGGATGAACGGCAGGAAGGTCAGCGTCGCCACCATGGCGTTCGGCAGCAGGTGGACCGTCATGATCCGGATATTCGACAGCCCCAGCGCCCGGGCCGCCCGGACATACTCGAAGTTCCGCGCCCGCAGGAACTCGGCGCGCACCACGCTCACCAGCGCGACCCAGGAGAACAGCAGCATGATCCCGAGCAGGACGAAGAAGCCCGGGGCGATGAAGGCCGAGATGATGATGATCAGGTAGAGGGTCGGGATGCCGCCCCAGACCTCGATGAAGCGCTGGAAGGCGAGATCGACCCAGCCGCCGAAATAGCCCTGCACGGCCCCCGCGATGACCCCGATCACCGACGAGACCGCGGCCAGGATCAGACCGAACAGGACCGAGATGCGGAAGCCGTAGATCACCCGCGCCAGCACGTCCCGCGTGGTGTTGTCGGTGCCGAGCCAGTGCTGGGGAATGTCCGCGCAGGTCGAGCCGCCGAGCTTCTCGGCGACGGGCTTGCACTGCGCGTCCGTGAGCATCCAGGTCGGCGGCGACGGCGACGGCGTCGGCAGGTCCTCGTTGATCGTGTCGTACGCGTACGGGATCGGCGGCCACAGCGCCCAGCCGTTCGCCGCGATCTCCCGGCGGATCTCGGGGGAGCGGTAGTCGGTCGTGGCGAGGAAGCCGCCGAACTTCTCCTCCGGATAGTCGACCAGGACCGGGACCAGCCACTCGCCCTTGTAGGACATCACGATCGGGCGGTCGTTGGCGATGAACTCCGCGAACAGGCTGAGCACGAACAGGACCGTGAAGATCACGAACGATCCGTAGCCGAGCCGGTTGCAGCGGAAATTGTCGAGGCGGCGCCGGTTGAGCGGCGACAGCCGGGCGCGCCGGCCGGCGGCCCCGGGCAGGACCGGCGGCGGCGCGCCCTCGTCCGGCCGCAGGACCAGCGGCTGGGCGCCGGGCATCGGCGCGGGCACGACCTCGCTGTCGCCGGGACGCGTGACCTCGTTCATCCGTGCTGCCTCCCGAGCCGCGTCGCGCGCGCGCCGGCCGCCCCGATATCCGGGCGGCCCCGCGACCGGTCGGCCGCGGGACGGAGGCCGGGAACGCTCAGCCGTCGAGCCGGGTCGCGGTGCCGTCGATCTCGGTGGGACGCAGGTTGCCGCTGCGCTCCAGCCAGCGGCGCAGCAGCCGGACGTTGCGGCGGTTGGCCTTGAAGGCGGCGTCGAACAGGTCGCCCGCCACCGGCACGGCGCCGATCAGCCCGTCGAAGGCCACGTTCAGGCCCATCCGGGCCACCAGCCAGCGCGGCGCCCCGAGGCGCTTCGCCTCGTAGACGATGAAGGACGAGATCACCATGCCGGCCAGGTCGCCGATCACCGGCACGAGGCCGATCAGCGCGTCGAACCCGACCCGCCGGTTGATGCCCGGGATGACGAAGGCGGTGTCCATCAGGTGGGCCAGCGTCTCCAGCCGGGCGAGGCTCGCCTCCCGTCCGAGATCCGCCGACAGGTAGGGGGGCCGGGTGCCGGCGCGGGTCTCGCCCCCGGGGAAGGTCTCGGCACGGGCGAAACGCCCGGCCTGGGCAGCCTGGGTGAAGTCCATGGTCGGGATCCGTCGGGAAGCCATCGTCCCCAACGATGTGGCCCCCCGCCCGGATCCCCGCAAGGACGGCGCCCGCTCGGCGCGCGCGGTCCGCCGTGATGCCCGCCGTGATGCCCGTCGTGCTGCCCGTCGTGCTGCCCGTCGTGCTGCCCGTCATGCCGTCCCTCGAGCCGACCCTCATGCCCCGGCCCCCGGGAGCCCGCGCATGCGGTCGAGCGCCGCATCCAGGGTCGCGTCGTCCTTGGCGAAGCAGAGCCGGACGAGGCCGCGCACGGAGGCGTCCGGGTAGAAGGCGCTCACGGGGATCGCCGCGACGCCGTGACGGGTGACCAGGGCCTCGCAGAAGGCCACGTCGTCGGCGTGGCCGCGGGCGGCGATGTCGATGTTGAGGAACCACGTGGCCCGGGCCGGCAGCACGGTGAAGCCGAGCCCGCGCAGGCCGTCCGCGAGCCGGTCGCGGGACCGGGCGTAGCCGGCGCGCATCGCCTCGAACCACGGGGCCGGCTTGCCCAGCCCGTAGGCCACCGCCTCCTGGAGGTTCGGGGGCGTCGTGAAGGTCAGGAACTGGTGCGCCTTGGCGAGCCCGCGCATCAGCCGGGCATCGGCCATCACGAAGCCGACCTTCCAGCCGGTGAGGGAGAAGATCTTGCCGGCCGAGCCGATCTTGACGGTCCGCTCCCGCATCCCGGGCAGCGCCATCAGCGGCCGGTGGCGCGCGCCGTCGAACACCACGTGCTCCCAGACCTCGTCGCAGAGGGCGGTCACGTCGAAGCGCTGGCAGTAGCGGGCGAGCAGGTCGAGGTCCTCGGGCGCGAACAGGGTGGCGCTCGGGTTGAGGGGGTTGTTCAGCACCACGACCCGGGTCCGCGCCCCGAAAGCCTCCGCGAGCGCGGCCTCGTCGAGGCGGAAGGCCGGGGGCCGGAGCGCCACGGTCCGCGGCACGCCGCCCGCCCGCCGGACCAGGGGCAGGTAGGCGTCGTACATGGGCGCGAACAGCACGACCTCGTCGCCGGGCTCGATCAGCGCCAGGAGCGCGCCGGCCAGGGCCTCGGTCGCCCCGGAGGTGACCATCACCTCGGTCTCCGGGTCGAGGGCGAGGCCCTGGTGCTGCGCGTAATGGGCGGCGACCGCCTCGCGCAGGGCCGGCAGGCCCATCATCGGCGGGTACTGGTTCCAGCCGTCCAGGAGCGCCCGCGCGCCCCGCTCGCGGACATCCGCCGGCCCGGCATCGTCCGGGAATCCCTGGCCGAGATTGATCGCACCGTGGACCCGAGCGAGACGCGACATGGTCTCGAACACGGTCGTGGGCAGCGCGTCGAAGATGGGGTTGATGACGGCGGACCTCATGCGGCGCGGCACGGGGTACGGCACGCGGCGCCGGGCATCGAGAAAGTCGGCATGGCGGGTCTCGGCATCGCCGGCCTGTAACATGGCCGTCGCGCGTTGCGGAATGTGCGCGGTCGCACAGACCCGGCCTCCGGCGCGCCGGGGCCTGCTGACGAATGTTGACATTCATCACCCGTCTCTTAGGTTCGGATCACGGCCGGAGCGGCGCACACGCCGATGGAGCTTCGCCCCCTCGCTCCGTCAGCGGGGCGCCGCTCCGGTCCCCAGAAGGGCCATCGACTTGCGGGTCGGTGGCCCTTTCGGCATGTCCGGACGCGGCCGCACCCGCTCACGCCCCGCTCGCTGGGTCGGCCACCGGATACGACGATGCGGCCCTCCTCACGCGCGTTCCTCGGCTGCCTGGTGCTGGCGCTGCTGGTCGGCGGCCTCGGACTCGGCCTGCGCCGCGCCGTGGCCGTTACCCCGGTCGATCCCGCGTTCCGGGCGGTGCTGCGCGCTTATGCGGTACCGGACGCGTCCGGCGGGCCCCAGCAACACGAGTGAAACGTCGCCGCCCTAGTGACGGCGCATTGGCCGGGCACCGGTGGAGGGCGCCGCGAGGTGCGCGAGCGGCGCGGCCGCGGGTGTCCATGACGCCGCGGTAAGGAGCCGTTCGGGGCCCGGACAGCTTTATGGGCTTACGCTCCCGTACACGGGATCGGAGCCGTCGGGTCCCGCGGGACCGGGCGGCTTCAGGACGGGCTTCCGGGACGCGGCGTTCCGGGGGCGGCATGGGGGCTTGGACAGCGAGGGATAGGGTGCCGCCGGTCGCGCAGACGACCGTCCTGTGCTCTAGTCAGGCATGAACGAGAGTTCACCGATCCGGACCGACACGGCCCGCGCCTACCAGCCCGGCGAGGCGCCCGCGCGCGAGGTCCGGACGCGGCGCTTCCGCCCGATCCGCTGGCTCGTGATCCTGGTGCTGCTCGCCGGCGCCGGGGCGATCGGCCACCGCTGGTACGAGGCCCGCACCGGCAAGGGCGCCGAGCCGGCGACGGCGCATCACACCGGCGGCCACGGTGGCCGGCGCGGCGGGGCCGACATGCCGCAGGCGGTGGGCATCGCCAGCGCCACGACCGGCGACATGCCGGTGGTGCTCCAGGGTCTCGGCACCGTGACGCCGCTCGCCACCGTGACGGTGAAGTCGCAGATCAGCGGCTACCTCACGCAGGTGCAGTTCCGGGAGGGCCAGAACGTGAAGGCGGGCGACGAGCTCGCCCGGATCGATTCCCGCCCCTACGAGGCGCTGCTCGCGCAGTACCAGGGCCAGCTCGCCCGCGACCAGGCGCTGCTCCAGAACTCGAAGCTCGACCTGCAGCGCTACCAGACGCTGAACCGGCAGGACTCGATCTCGAAGCAGAACGTCGACACGCAGGCCGCCCTGGTGAAGCAGAACGAGGGCACGGTCGCGGCCGACCAGGCGCTCGTCGACCAGCAGAAGCTCAACATCGCCTACACGCACATCGTCTCGCCGGTGGACGGCCGCGTCGGCCTGCGCCAGGTCGACCAGGGCAACTACATCTCGGCCGCCTCCACGGCGATCGTGGTGGTGACCCAGCTCCACCCGATCTCGGTGGTGTTCACCCTGCCGGAGGACGACGTGTCGCGGGTGATGCGGCAGGTGCGGGCGGGCGCGAAGCTCACCGTGCGGGCCTACGACCGCGGCGACGCCCACGAGATCGCCACCGGCCGCCTCGACACGGTCGACAACCAGATCGACACGACCACCGGCACGGTGAAGCTGCGCGCGCTGTTCGACAATTCCGACGAGGAGCTGTTCCCGAACCAGTTCGTCAACGCCAAGCTGACCGTCGACACGGTGCGGGGCGCGACGCTGGTGCCGAATTCCAGCCTGCTCCAGGGCACGCCCGGCACCTACGTCTACCTGATGGACGGGGACAGCAAGGTCACGGTCCGGCCGATCAAGACCGGCGAGACTGACGGGACCCACACGGTGGTGGTCTCCGGGCTGAACCCGGGTGACCGCGTCGTCACGGACGGCACCGACCGGCTGAAGGACGGCGCGCCGGTGCGCATCACCGAGGGCGCGCCGGCGGCCGCCGGCGACGGTAAGGCCGCGGCGGCGAAGCCGGACGGCAAGGCTGACGGCAAGGGGGAGGTGAAGCCCGGCGCGCCCGCCGACGCGGCGGCGGATTCCCAAGGGACAGCGGAGGGCGGTCGTCGGCACCGGCGCCGTCAGGCGCAGTGAGGACGGCTCTGGCGCGACGCTCCCTCTCCCCCCTCTGCGGGGGAAGGGATAACGGGAGCGCGTCATGAACCCGTCCCGCCTGTTCATCCTGCGGCCGGTGGCCACGACGCTGCTGATGCTGGCGATCCTGATCGTCGGCGGCGTGTCGTACCTGAACCTGCCGGTCTCGGCGCTGCCGGCGGTCGATTACCCGACGATCCAGGTCCAGACCTTCTATCCCGGCGCCAGCCCCGAGGTGATGACCTCCTCGGTGACGGCGCCGCTGGAGCGGCAGTTCGGCCAGCTCGCCAACCTCAACCAGATGACCTCGCAATCCTCCGCGGGCGCCTCGGTCATCACCCTGCAGTTCAGCCTGGACCTGCCGCTGGACATCGCCGAGCAGCAGGTCCAGGCGGCGATCAACGCCGCCGGCAACCTCCTGCCCTCCGACCTGCCGGCGCCGCCGATCTACGCCAAGGTCAACCCGGCCGACGCGCCGGTCCTGACGCTGGCGCTGACCTCCAAGACCCTGCCGCTCACCCAGGTTCGGGATCTGGCGGAGTCGCGCCTCGCGCAGAAGATCAGCCAGGTGGCGGGCGTCGGCCTCGTGAGCATCTCGGGCGGCCAGCGCCCGGCCGTGCGGGTGCGGTTCAACGCGCGGGCGCTCGCCGCCTACGGGCTCAACATCGACGACCTGCGCACCACCATCACCAACCTCAACGTCAACACGCCGAAGGGCACGATCGACGGGCCGAAGCAGTCCTACGCGATCAACGCCAACGACCAGATCCGCGACCCGAAGGCCTACGACGCGGCGATCATCGCCTACCGCAACGGCGCCCCGGTGATGCTCTCGGAGGTGGCCGACGTGGTCGAGGGGCCGGAGAACACCAAGCTCGGCGCCTGGGCGGACGCGACGCCGGCGGTGATCCTGAACATCCAGCGCCAGCCCGGCGCCAACGTCATCGCGACCGTCGACAAGATCAAGTCGCTGCTGCCGCAGCTCCAGGCGAGCCTGCCGGCCGCCGTCGCGGTGGCGCCGCTCACCGACCGGACCACCACGATCCGCGCCTCCGTGGAGGACGTGCAGTTCGAGCTCGGCCTCGCCATCGCGCTGGTCGTCTTGGTGATCTTCCTGTTCCTGCGCAGCCTGTCGGCGACCCTGATCCCGAGCCTGTCGGTGCCGCTGTCGCTGGTCGGCGCCCTGTCGGTCATGGACCTGTACGGCTTCTCCCTCGACAACCTGTCGCTGATGGCGCTCACCATCGCCACCGGCTTCGTGGTCGACGACGCCATCGTGGTGATCGAGAACATCGCCCGGCACGTGGAGGCGGGCGACTCGCCCCTGGAGGCGGCGCTCAAGGGCTCCCGCGAGATCGGCTTCACCATCATCTCGCTGACCGTCTCGCTGATCGCCGTGCTGATCCCGCTCCTGTTCATGGGCGACGTGGTCGGGCGGCTGTTCCACGAATTCGCCATCACGCTGGCGGCCACGATCATCATCTCGGCGGTGGTCTCGCTGACGCTGGTGCCGATGCTGTGCGCGCGGCTCCTGAAGCACGTCCCGGAAGCCGGCCACCGCCGCCGCGAGGGCGTCCTCTCCCGCCTCGGCCGGCGCGCCGTCGACGGCACGATCGAGTCCTACGGCCGCTCCCTGCGGGTGGTCCTCAACCACCAGGGCCTGACGCTGCTGGTGGCGCTCGGCACGCTCGGGCTCACGATCTACCTGTTCGCGGTGATCCCGAAGGGCTTCTTCCCCGTGCAGGACACGGGCGTCATCCAGGGCATCACCCAGGCCGACCAGTCGGTCTCCTACGCCGCCATGGCCGAGCGCCAGCAGCGGATGGCCGAGATCGTCCTCAAGGACCCGGACGTGGCCAGCCTGTCGTCGTTCATCGGGGTCGACGGCCAGAACGTCACGCTCAATTCCGGCCGGATGCTGATCAACCTGAAGCCCCGGGACGCGCGCACCGCGACGGCCAGCGCGATCATCCGGCGGATCTCGGCAGCGGCGGCCAACCAGCCCGGCATGCGGCTTTACATGCAGCCGGTCCAGGACCTGACCATCGACACGGCGGTCTCGGCGACCCAGTACCAAGTGATCCTGGAGAGCCCGAACATCGACGATTTCGAGACCTGGGTGCCGCGCTTCACCGAGGCGCTGGCGAAGTCGCCCGTGGTGATGGACGTGGCGAGCGACCACCAGGGCCAGGGGCTCGCCGCCTACGTGACCATCGACCGGCCCACCGCCGGCCGCTACGGCATCACCCCGGCCACCATCGACAATGCCCTCTACGACGCTTTCGGCCAGCGGATCATCTCGACGATCTTCACCCAGTCCAACCAGTACCGGGTGATCCTGGAGGCCGACCCGAAGCTGCACACGACGCTCCGCAGCCTCGACGCGATCTACCTGCCCTCCTCCACGGCGACCAACGGGCAGGTGCCGCTCTCGGCGGTCGCGCGGATCAGCGAGCGGCGGGCGCCGCTGCTGATCTCCCATCTCGGCCAGTTCCCGGCCACCACCGTGTCGTTCAACCTCGCCCCCGGCGCGGCGCTGGGGCAGGCGGTCGAGGCGATCGACAAGGTCAAGGCCGAGATCGGCCTGCCGCCCTCGTTCCGGGTGGTGCCGCAGGGCTCGGTCTTCGCCTTCCAATCGGCGCTCGGCAACGAGCTGTTCCTGGTCCTGGCGGCGATCGTGACCGTCTACATCGTGCTGGGCGTGCTCTACGAGAGCTTCATCCACCCGATCACGATCCTCTCGACCCTGCCGTCGGCGGGGATCGGGGCGCTGCTCGGCCTGATGCTGTTCGGCCTGTCGCTCGACATCATCGCGGTGATCGGCATCGTGCTGCTGATCGGCATCGTGAAGAAGAACGCCATCATGATGATCGACTTCGCGCTCCAGGCGGAGCGCGAGGATGGGCTCGAGCCCCGCGAGGCAATCTTCCAGGCCTGCCTGCTGCGCTTCCGGCCGATCCTGATGACGACGCTGGCGGCGCTCTTCGCGGCGGTGCCGCTGATCCTCGGCACCGGCGTCGGCTCCGAGCTGCGCCAGCCGCTCGGCATCTGCATCGCGGGCGGCCTGATCGTCAGCCAGGTGCTGACGCTGTTCACCACGCCGGTGATCTACCTGGCCTTCGACCGGCTGGAGCGGCGGATCTCGGGGCGGCGGGGGCCGGATCTCGCGCCCGGCGAGGCGCTCCCGTGAACATCTCCGAGCCGTTCATCCGGCGGCCGGTGGCGACCACGCTGCTCACGATCGGCGTGCTGCTCGCCGGGCTGTTCGCCTTCCTGAAGCTGCCGGTGGCGCCGCTGCCGCAGATCGACTTCCCGGTGATCCTCGTCCAGGCCCAGATGGCCGGCGCCTCGCCCGACACCATGGCCACCACCGTGGCGGCGCCCCTGGAGCGGCGGCTCGGCGCCATCGCGGACGTCAACGAGATGACGTCCACGAACTCCCTCGGCTCGACCCGGATCGTGCTGCTGTTCGGCCTCAACCGCGACATCGACGGCGCGGCCCGCGACGTCCAGGCCGCCATCAACGCGGCGCGCGCCGACCTGCCCGCCTCGCTCCGGCAGAACCCGACCTACCGGAAGTTCAACCCCGCCGACACGCCGATCATCATCCTCGGCATGACCTCGGAGACGCTGACCCGCGGCCAGGTCTACGATTCCGCCGCCACCGTGGTGCAGCAGAAGCTGTCGCAGCTGCCGGGCGTCGGCAACGTCGATATCGGTGGCTCGTCCCTGCCGGCCGTGCGGGTCGAGCTCGATCCCACGGCCCTGTTCAACTACGGCATCGGCCTCGAGGGCATCCGGGCCGCGCTCGCCTCCGCGAACGCGAACTCGCCCAAGGGCGAGATCGACGCGGGCGACCGCCGCTACCAGCTCTACGCCAACGACCAGGGCCGCAAGGCCGCCGATTACCGCGACATCATCGTGGCCTACCGCAACGGCGCCGCGGTGAAGCTCACCGATGTCGGGCAGGTGCTCGACGGGGTCGAGGACAAGCGCAACCTCGGCATCGTCAACGGCAAGCCGGGCGTGCTGCTGTTCGTCTACAAGCAGCCCGGCGCCAACGTGGTCGAGACCATCAACGCCGTGAAGGAGGCGCTGCCGCAGATCACCGCCTCCCTGCCCGGCGGCATCGACATCAAGCTCACCGGCGATCGCAGCGCCACGATCCGCGCCTCCCTCGCGGCCACCGAGGAGACGCTGCTGGTGGCGGTCGGCCTCGTCATCCTGGTGGTGTACGGCTTCCTGCGCTCCTGGCGGGCCACGCTGATCCCGGCGGTCGCCGTGCCGATCTCGATCGTCGGCACCTTCTCGGCGATGTACCTGCTCGGCTACTCGCTCAACATCCTGTCGCTGACCGCGCTGATCATCGGCACCGGTTTCGTGGTCGACGACGCCATCGTGGTGCTGGAGAACGTCCAGCGGCACATCGAGGAGGGCAAGCCCCGGCTCCAGGCGGCGCTGATCGGCGCGCGGGAGGTCGGGTTCACGGTGATCTCGATGAGCCTGTCACTCATCGCGGTGTTCCTGCCGATCCTGCTGATGGGCGGCCTCGTCGGCCGCATCTTCCAGGAATTTTCGGTGACCCTGTCGCTGTCGATCCTGATTTCCTTGGTGCTCTCGCTCACGACCACGCCGATGATGTGTGCCCGGCTGCTCCGGGCCGAGGGGCATGGCCCCAATGGCGAACCGCCGGCCGGCCGCCGGCCGAACCTGCTGATCCGGATTTTGGAGGGCGGCTTCGCCCGGCTGCTCGGGGCCTACGCGCGGACGCTGGAGGTGGCGCTCGCCCATCCGCGCCTCGTCCTGCTGAGCCTGCTCGCCACGGTCGGGCTCAACGTCTACCTCTACATCATCGTCCCGAAGGGGTTCTTCCCCGAGCAGGATACCGGGCAGATGATGGGCGGCATCCAGGCCGACCAGCGCATCTCGTTCCAGTCGATGGAGAAGAAGCTCACGCAGGCGACCGCGATCGTCGGGGCGGATCCGGCGGTCGAGAGCGTCGTCGGCTTCACGGGCGGCCGCGGCACCAACTCGGCCAACGTCTTCGTCGGCCTGAAGCCGCTCAACGAGCGGGCGCCGATCTCGGCCGTGATGGCGCGGCTGCGGCCGAAGCTCGCGCAGGTCGCGGGCGCGCGCCTCTACGTCTTCCCCCGCCAGGACCTGCAGATGGGCGGCCGCCAGAGCTTCGCCCAGTACCAGTACACCCTCCAGGGCGACACGGCCGAGGAGCTGTTCGCCGCCGCCCCGAAGCTGGTGGCGGCCCTGCAGAAGGACCCGACCTTCGCGGACGTGACCTCGGACCAGCAGGAGGGCGGGTTGGAGAGCCGGGTCGTGATCGACCGGGCGACCGCGTTCCGCTACGGCATCACGCCGAACAAGATCGACAACACCCTCTACGACGCCTTCGGCCAGCGCCAGGTCTCGACGATCTACAACCCGCTGAACCAGTACCACGTCGTGATGGAGATCGCGCCGCGCTACCTGGAAACGCCGGAGACGCTCAAGCAGATCTACGTCTCGACCTCGGGCGGCAACGCGCCGGGCTCGGCCACCACCAACGCGGTCGCCGGCACGGTGGCGGCGGGCGGGACCGTCAACACCAACGCGGCGACCGGCACCAGCAGCCCGGGCAGCGGGTCGTCGGCGAGCGCCGCGACCGGCGTCGCCACGGGCTCCGGCGCCGTCGGCGGCTCGGGCACCGCGGGCGCCGTCGCGGCGGCGGCCGCCGCCGCTTCCGCCAGCACGGCCGACACCGCCTCGAACGCCGCCGCCATCGCGTCCGACTCGGCCCGCAACGCCTCCGCCAACGCCATCGCGGCGAGCAAGGGCGGCGCCTCGTCGAGCGCGCCGGTCTCGGCCGCCAAGGAGACGATGGTGCCGCTCTCGGCCTTCGCGCGGATCGAGCCCGGCAGCGCCCCCGTGCAGGTGAGCCACCAGGGCCTGTTCGTGGCGACCACGATCTCGTTCAACCTCGCCCCGGGCAAGAGCCTGTCGGACGCCACCGACGCCATCGACCGGGCCATGGCCTCCCTGCAGCTGCCCGCCACGATCCACGGCGAGTATGCCGGCGCGGCCAAGAACTACGTCGCCTCCGCGTCGCGCCAGCCGCTGCTGATCCTGGCGGCGATCCTGGCGGTCTACGCGGTGCTGGGGATCCTCTACGAGAGCTTCGTGCACCCGCTGACGATCCTCTCGACCCTGCCCTCGGCCGGCGTCGGCGCGGTGCTGGCCCTGCTGGTGACGGGCACCGACTTCACCATCATCGCGCTGATCGCGGTGTTCCTGCTCATCGGCATCGTGAAGAAGAACGCGATCATGATGATCGACGTGGCGATCGACGCGGAGCGGACCCGGGCCGCGAATCCCGTGGACGCGATCCGCGAGGCCTGTCTCCTGCGCTTCCGGCCGATCATGATGACGACGCTGGCCGCCATGCTCGGCGCCGTGCCGCTGATCCTGGCCAACGGCGAGGGCGCGGAGCTGCGCCGCCCGCTGGGCATCGCCATCGTCGGCGGGCTGATTGTGAGCCAGATCCTGACCCTCTACACCACCCCCGTCGTCTACCTCACCCTCGATCGCCTCCGGCACAGGGTGCTCAACCGGCGCAGGCGCGGCGGGCGGAGCGGAGAAGCGGCGCTGCCGGCCGGAGAGTGATGGTTAAGGTTTCACGTGAAACAGCGGCGGCCGCGATCGCGCGCGGGGGTTCCTCCAACCCACCTCCTCATCCTGAGGTGCCGCGCAGCAGCCTCGAAGGAGGGCTCCAGCCAGGCGCGCGATTCCTGGAGGGCTCCTTCGAGGCCTCCGCTACGCTCCGGCACCTCAGGATGAGGTTCAGGGTGGGCGGTGCGCTCTTTACCCATCAACGGCTCCGCACCCTCGCATCCCTCCTCCTCGCCGCCCCGCTCCTCGCCGGTTGCGTGGTCGGCCCGGACTACACCCGGCCCTCCGTGGAAACGCCGTTGGCCTACAAGCAGGGCGGTGTCCGGGAGGACAGCCCGGCCTACGTGGCGGCGCGGAAGAAGGGCTGGCGCGAGGCCCGGCCGAGCGACGCGGTCGAGCGCGGCGACTGGTGGCGGGTGTTCAAGGACCCGACCCTCGACCGGCTGATCCGCCTCGTCGACGTCGACAACCAGTCCCTCCGGCAGGCGGTGGCGAATTACCGGCAGGCGCGGGCGCTCGTCGCCTCCGCGCAGGCGGCCCTGTACCCGACGGTGATCGGCGCGCCGAGCATCACCCGGACCGGCAGCGGCACCACCACGCGCACCAACGTGGCGCTGCTGGGCCAGGCGAGCTGGGAGCTCGACCTGTTCGGCGGCACGCGCCGCACCATCGAGAGCGAGGCGGCCCTGGCGCAGTCCGACGCCGCCACGATCGCGCTGACCCGCCTGAGCATCCAGGCGGAGATCGCGGCCGACTACCTGACGGTGCGCTACGCCGATTCCCTCCAGAAGGTGCTCGACGAGAACGTCGAGAACTTCAAGAGGACCCTGGCGATCACCGAGAACCAGTACGCCGCCGGGGTCGCGGCGCGCTCCGACGTGATCACCGCGCAGACCCAGGTCCAGACCATCCAGGCCCAGGCCATCGCGGTGCGCCTGACCCGGGTGCAGTTCGTCAACGCCATCGCCACCCTGATCGGGCGCCCGCCCTCCGAGGTGTCGATCCCGGTATCCGGCATCGGGCGCAGCCCGCCGGGCGTGCCGGTGGGCATCCCCGGCGACCTGCTGGAGCGGCGGCCCGACGTGGCCCAGGCCGAGCGCCTCGTCCAGGCGCAGAGCGAGCGCATCGGCGTGGCGGTGGCGGCCTTCTTCCCGACCGTGACGATCTCGGCCCAGGGCGGCATCTCGGGGGCGACCCGCAACGGCCTGCTCTCGGCGGCCAACCAGGTCTGGTCGGTGGCGGCCTCCGGCAGCGAGGTGCTGTTCGACGGCGGCGCCCGCACCGCGGCGCTGCGCTCGGCCGAGGCCGGCTACGACGCGGCGGTGGCCAATTACCGGCAGGTGGTGCTGGCCGCCTTCGCGGAGGTCGAGAACCAGATGGCGGCTTTGCGCATCCTCGGCCAGCAGCAGGGGGCGCAGGACACCGCCGTGGACCTGTCGCGCAGGGCCGTGGAGATCACCCTCAACGAGTACCGGGCCGGCACCCAGAACTTCACCACGGTGGTGACCGCGCAGAACCTGCTCGTGAACAACGAGGTCAACGCCCTTCAGGTGCGACTGAACCGCTTCACCGCGGCGGTCACGCTGATCCGGGCGCTCGGCGGCGGCTGGGACGTGCGCGCCCTGCCGAGCGATTCCGAGCTGAAGGGTCCGAGCCTTCCGATCGACCAGGGCGGCCAGGCGGTCCGCCCCGACGAGTAGCGGCCGCCGGGCCGAGCGCCCGCGCGGGACCTTCAGGCCGCCGCGGCGTGCCTCCCGCAGGGCTGGACCTCGACGGTGACGTGGCTCAGGCCCTTCACCCCGGCGAGGCGCGCCTTGTAGTGGGCGGGCGGTTGCGGATCGTCGCTGACGAGGGCGATCACGGCGGCCCGGTGGCCCGGCCCGATCTGCCAGAGATGCAGGTCGCTGACCCGGTCGCCGCCGATCTCCAGGCGCTCCCGGATCTCCCGGGTGGCCGCCGGCGAGGGCCGTGCGTCGAGGAGCACGAGGGCGGCCGTCCGCAGCAGGCTCCACGACCACGCCAGGATCACGGCGGTGCCGACGAGGCCCATGGCCGGGTCGAGCCAGGCGAGGCCGAGATAGCGCCCGCCGAGCAGCGCCACGATGGCCAGGACCGACGTCAGCGTGTCGGCCAGGACGTGGACGTAGGCGGCCCGGAAGTTCGTGTCGTGGCCGCCGTGGCCGCCATGCGCGTGGCCCGCGTGCGCGTGACCTCCGTGCGCGTGGCCTCCGTGATGGTGAGCGTGGTCGTCGTGGCCGTGATCGTCGTGGTCGTCGTGCAGCAGCCAGACGCTCGCGAGGTTCACGGCGAGCCCCAGCACGGCGATCGGGATCGCCTGACCGAAGCCGATCGCCACCGGATGCAGCAGCCGGTCGAGGCTCTCGGCGCCGATCAGCAGGGCGATCAGGCCGAGCAGCAGCGCGCTGGCGAAGGCCGCGAGGTCGCCGAACTTGCCGGTGCCGAAGCTGAAGCGGGGGTCGTCCGCGTGGCGCCGGGCGAAGTGGTAGGCGAGCGCCGCGACGCCCAGGGCCGCCGCGTGGGTCGACATGTGCCAGCCGTCGGCGACCAGCGCCATCGAGCCGAGCCACGTGCCGCCGGCGATCTCCGCCACCATCGTGACGGCCGTGAGCGCGACCACCGCCCAGGTCCGGCGGGCGTGGCGATCGTGCCGGTCACCCAGGAAGACGTGGCTGTGGGCCCAGGGCTCGAGGGAATGGGTATGCATGCGGGGTTCCTTGATCCTAGCCTCGGCGCAGCATAGCCCAGCGGGTACCGGAACGGGCCTCGCCGCGGCGGGTTGTCAGGCCGGTTTGGTGCACTGCAGCCACACGGGAGTCAGGGATGGCCGAGCCGACGACAGCCCTCAAGGACACGGCAGCCTGCGGCACGCAGCCGGCGCCGCCCTGCACGCTGGTGATCTTCGGGGCCGGCGGCGACCTCACCAAGCGCCTGCTGATGCCGTCGCTCTACAACCTCGCCGGCGCGGGCCTGCTGTCCGAGGGCTTCTCGATCCTGGGTGTCGACCACAGCGACGGCACCGACGAGTCCCTGCGCGAGAACCTCACGCAGACCCTGGAGGCGTTCAGCAAGGACCCGACCTCGGAGTTCCACGCCGACCATATCGACCCGAAGAGCTGGGGCTTCATCCGGGACCGGCTCCACTACCTCAAGGGCGATTTCGAGAAGCCCGAGACCTTCGCGGCCGTGAAGCAGCGGGTCACCGGCAGCGCGGTGTTCTACTGCGCGGTGGCGGCGCGCTTCTTCGGGACGATCGTGGACGGGCTCGGCCAAGCCGGCCTGCTCAAGCAGGAGGGCGACACCTTCCGGCGCGTGGTCATCGAGAAGCCGTTCGGCTCCGACCTCGCCTCGGCCCGGGAGCTGAACGCCCGCATCCTGCGCCAGGGCGACGAGAGCCAGTTCTACCGGATCGACCACTTCCTGGGTAAGGAAACCGTGCAGTCGATCATGGCGTTCCGCTTCGCCAACGGCCTGCTGGAGCCGGTCTGGCGGCGGGAATACATCGACAGCATCCAGATCACGGCGGCCGAGACCGTGGGCGTCGAGGAGCGGGGCGGCTTCTACGAGCCGACCGGGGCGCTGCGCGACATGGTGCCGAACCACATGTTCCAGCTGCTCTGCATGGTCGCCATGGAGCCGCCGAACTCCTTCGACGCGGAGGCCGTGCGCACCGAGAAGGCCAAGCTCGCCGAGGCCGTGAAGCCGATCCCGCCCGAGGACGCGGTGCGCGGCCAGTACACGGCCGGCACCTCGGAGGGGCGCGACGTGCCCGCCTACCGGGACGAGCCGCACGTGGCGAAGGACTCGGTCACCGAGACCTACATCGCGTTGAAGCTCAACATCGAGAACTGGCGTTGGGCCGGGGTGCCGTTCTACGTCCGCACCGGCAAGCGCATGACCGGGCGGCGCACCGAGATCGCCGTGCTGTTCAAGCCGGCGCCGTTCAAGATGTTCGAGGACACGCCCACGGCCGACCTCGCGCCCACCGTGATGCGGATCCAGATCGATCCCGATCACGGGGTGAGCACCGAGTTCAACGTCAAGGTGCCGGGGCCGCAGATGAAGATCGGCCGGGTGCGCTCCGGCTTCCGCTACAAGGACTTCTTCGCCGACCGGCCGAATGTCGGCTACGAGACGCTGCTCTACGATTGCATGACCGGCGACGCGACGCTGTTCCAGCGCGCCGACAACATCGAGGCCGGCTGGGCCGCGGTCGATCCCCTGCTCAAGGGCTGGCCGCAGGCGGAGGTGAACTTCTACCCCGCGGGCAGCGCCGGCCCGACGGAGGCCGACGCGCTGCTCGCCCGCGACGGCCGCCACTGGCTGGGTCTAGACGGCGAGACCGACTGAGCGGCCCGACGATTCGTTCGAACGCGAAGGTCGGCGGTTTCGCGCCTCCCCTTCCCGAAGCGGTGCGGCCGCCTGCCGTCCCCTGCGCCCCAGCCGTCAGTGCGCGTGCAGCGAAGCGATCCAGGGCAGCGCCACGGCGACGAGCGTCGCGCTACCTAGGGTCACGTCGCTGCGCTCGCGGTGACGGGGTTCGGCCCTGTCAAACCGGTCGTGGCGGATGGATCGACCCGGTTGTCCAGCGGGTCGCCGGCTCATCCGCGTCTCAGCCCGCCCGGCCGTAATCGCGGGCGTCCCGCGCTTGGCGGTGAAAGGTGAGCCGGCGATCGAATTCCCGCGGGTCCTTCGGCTTCACCAGGGCGCCCGGGGGCACGTTCAGCCAGTCGACCAGCCGGGTGAGCATGAAGCGGAGCGCGGCGCCCCGGCACAGGATCGGCAGGGCCGCGACCTCGGCGGCCTCCAGGGGCCGCACGGCCTCGTAGCCGGCGATCAGCGCGGCGGCCATGTCGCGGTGGAAGGTGCCGTCGGGGTCGAAGCACCACGCGTTCAGGCAGACCGCGAGGTCGTACGCGAAGGCGTCCGTGCAGGCGAAGTAGAAGTCGATCAGGCCCGACAGCGCGTCGCCGATGAAGAAGACGTTGTCGGTGAACAGGTCCGCGTGGATCACGCCGCCCGGCAGGTCCCGGGGCCAGTGCGCCTCCAGGACGGCGAGGTCCGACCGGGTGCGCGCCGCGAGGCCGGGCTCGACCGAATCGGCCTGGGCCTCGGCCTGCGCGAAGAGCGGGCGCCACGCGGACACCGAGAGATTGTTGTCCCGCACCATCGGGAAGTCCCGGCCGGCGGCGTGCAGCTCCGCGAGGGCCCGGCCGAGTTCCCGGCAATGCTCGACGCCCGGCGCCTTGACCGAGACCCCCTCCAGGAAGCTCACGATGGCGGCGGGCCGGCCGCAGAGCTGGCCGAGGGCCTGGCCAGCCCGGTCGCGCACGGGCTGCGGGCAGGCGAGGCCGCGGGCCGAGAGGTGCTCCATCAGCCCGATGAAGAACGGCAGGTCCTGTTCCCGGACGCGCTTCTCGTAGAGCGTCAGGATGTAGGCGCCCTCGGTCGTGTGCAGGAAGAAGTTCGAGTTCTCGACGCCCTCCGCGATGCCCTTGAAGGAGAGCAGGCTGCCGATCGCGTAGGCGGACAGGAACTCGGCGAGCGCCGCGTCGGATACCTCGGTGTAGACGGCCACGTGTCTGCGCTCTGATGTCGGAAGTTCGATACGGCAAGGGGCGCCGAAGCGCCCCCGCATAAAGCCTGCCGCGCGCCCCGAGCCCGGGGCGTCGGCGCTGTCGGACCGGACCGCCTACTCGGCGGCCTCGCTGCGCAGCTCCCGCGGCAGCGGGAAGACCATGTCCTCGATCACGGTCGAGACCGTGTCGACCATCACGTCGTAGCGGGCCGCGAAGGCGTCGATGATCTCCTCGACCAGGACCTCGGGGGCCGAGGCGCCGGCCGTGAGGCCGAGCTTGCGGATGCCCTCGAAGGCCGGCCAGTCGATCTCCTCGGCGCGGAGCACGAGGCGGGTGATCGGGCAGCCGACGCGCTCGGCGACCTCGCGCAGGCGCTGCGAGTTCGACGAGTTCGAGGAGCCGACCACGATCAGGGCGTCGACCAGCGGCGCCACCTGCTTCACCGCCTCCTGGCGGTTGGTGGTGGCGTAGCAGATGTCGTCCTTGTGCGGCCCGGTGATGTTCGGGAACTTCTTCTTCAGGGCGTCGACGATGTGCCGGGTGTCGTCCACCGACAGGGTCGTCTGGGTGACCCAGGCGAGGTTGTCGGGATTGTCCGGGGTCAGGGCCGCGATCTGCTCGAGATCCTCCACGAGGGTGATCGAGCCCTTGGGCAGCTGGCCCATCGTGCCCACCACCTCGGGATGGCCGGAATGGCCGACCAGCAGGACGTGGCGGCCGCGCTTGTGGTGGATCTCGGCCTCGCGGTGGACCTTGGTCACCAGCGGGCAGGTGGCGTCGATCGTGGTCAGCCCGCGCGAATCAGCGTTGGCCGGCACGGTCTTGGCCACGCCGTGGGCTGAGAAGATCACCGGGGCGCCGCCGTCCGGCACCTCGTCGAGCTCGCGGACGAAAACGGCGCCCTTCCGCTTCAGGCTCTCCACGACGTACTTGTTGTGCACGATCTCGTGGCGGACGTAGACGGGCGGCCCGTAGATGGCGAGCGCCCGCTCCACGACGTCGATGGCCCGCACCACGCCGGCGCAGAAGCCGCGCGGGGCGCAGAGCAGGATCTCCAGCGGCGGCTTGCCGGCGGTGCCCGGGACGGGCTCGGGGGTCGCGATATCGGCGGTCATGCGGGGGATGTGGCGAGGGCGGGGCTGTCCTGTCAACAGGACTGGCCCAGGAACCGGGCGGGAAGAGGGAAGCGGAACCGCTCCGTGGCCCCTCTGTAGCACGATTGCCGCGGGAATGGGACCCGCGCCGGCTCCCTCAGAGCCGCCGGATCCCCGTCACGGCGCCGAAGCTGTGCGCCGCGATGCGGGCGACCGCCCCGGCGAGCGGCTCCGCGGCGACCGCCATGTGGTGGCCGTTGGCGTGGATCAGCGTCTCGGGATCGACCATCAGCCCGACATGGCCGCACCAGAAGACGAAGTCGCCCCGGCGCAGGCCCGCGACCTCCGGGCGCGCGGGGTCGAACGTCAGCGCCTGCCCGAGGGCCCGCTCCTGCATGTCGGCGTCGCGCGGGCAGGGCAGCCCCGCCGCGTCGAGGCAGAGCTGCACGAGGCCGGAGCAGTCGAGCCCGAGGCTGGTGCGGCCGCCCCAGAGATAGGGGGTCCCGGCGAGCCGCGCGGCCGTCGAGGCGTAGTCCGGCTCGCGCGCGTCGACGGGCGCGCAGTGGCGGGCGAACACGTAGCCGCCCGGCGTCTCCAGGTAGGCGCCCGCCTCCCCCGTCGCGGCGAGGCGTGCGCCGAGGCTGAGATGGCCGAGGACCGGCCGCTTCAGGTCCGGCTCGGGATACAGGAAGGTGCGCAGGGCGGTGACGCGGTGCGTCGGCTCCGGATCGGCCGGACCGAGGCTTTCGGCCGGCAGGTAGCCGACGTAGCCGTCGCGGGCGAGCTGCACGAAGGCGAAGCCGTCCGCCGTGTCGTAGAGATCGACCGCGTCGCCGAGCAGCGCCTCGGTGTCGAGCCCCGCATCGGCGGCCGGTGCGCGGCGCAGCGGCGCCGACGGCGATGTCACCCGCCGCGGCGTGCCGGCAACGTAGCGCGCCGCCGCGACGCGGTCCCGCAAGCGGAGATCGGCGACGTGCGGCCGGGCCGGGGTCAGCCGGGGATCGAGGCTCTCGGTCATCCGCGGACCCTACCATGCTGAGTTGAAGCGCGGGTAAGCGCGGGCCCGCCGGACCGCGCCACTATGACGCACGGAGGCGCGTCTCCGGACCGGAGCAGCCGGCACTGGCCCGCGGGGTCGCCCGAAAGTCCGGCAGATCGGGCACCGGGTGCCCGAAGCGGTCCGGGGCTGCCCAAGCGCGCGGCAGCCGGCATCACATCCGGGTCACCTGCGCATCATCCGCGCGTCACCTCCGCGTCACCCGCCGGCGAGACATGTGCGGGAGGCGCCCATCACACGTTTTTGATGCACTGCACAACCTGCCCGGAAGGCGCTATGTCTGGTGCATGAAGACCGCGAGTCGCCCCGTGAAGAAGACGCAGAAGAGCTTCGCCGACCTGCCACCGATCCGCGTCCGCCGGGAGCCGCCCACCGTGAGCGAGGCGGTCGCCGCCGCGCAGGACCTCGCGGACGACGTGGAGCAGCAGGTCGAGATCGCCGCCGGCCTGATGGGCCTGCCGGCCGACGAGGTCCGCCCCCACGTCCTGGCGGCCAAGAAGGCCAAGCCGGAGCGCATGCCCGAGCGGATCCTGACCCAGGCGAGCCCGAGCCGGGCCCCGCGCACCGTGGTGGTGGAGCGCCGCACGCGCCCGACCGTGGTGATCGAGCGCCGCAGCCGGCCCCTCGACCCGCGCCGCTGACGGCCCGGCCCCTCCGCCGGAGGGCGCGCCCTCCGGATCACCCGGCCGGATCGCCCGCGCTCAGTCGGCGGTCTGCACCGACCACGTGGCGTGGCGGATGCCGGGCATCCGGGCCAGCTCGTTGGTCACGGCGTCGAGTTCCTCCGCCTTGACGGCGCTGGCCGTGAGCGTCGCCACCACGTCGACCGCGCTCTCGCCGCGCTCCTCGATCTCGACGCTGCCGACCGGGTAGTTCGCCGCCTCCAGGCGCTCCACCAGCAGGTCCTGCGCCGGCCCGGCCTCGCCGGGCGCCGTGGTGACCTGGACCTCGTAGGTCGCCTCGGTGGCGGATTCGCGGATCGGCGCGCGGTTGATGGCGTTCACCAGCGGCCGAAGCGCGGTGTTGCAGGCGAGCACCGTCACCATCACGAACACCGCCTCCAGGGGCAGGTCGGCGCCGCAGAAGGCCCCGACCGCGGCCGAGCACCACAGGGTCGCGGCCGTGTTGAGGCCGCGGACGTTCATCCCCTCCTTCATGATCACGCCGGCGCCGAGGAAGCCGATGCCGGAGATCACGTAGGCCACGGTCCGGACGCCCCCGTCCGGACCGGTCAGGCGCATGCCGAGATCCACGAAGGCGCTCGCCCCGACCGCGACCAGCACCGCCGTGCGCAGGCCCGCGGTGCGCTGCCGGTACTGCCGCTCGGCCCCGATGATCGTGCCCAGCACGAAGGCCACGAGCAGGCCGATCGCGGATTTCAGTTCTTCGGGGAGGGCGGCGTAGCTGGTCATCCGGCGTCTCATGGGAGCGGAGAGGTGACGGAACCGTGACACCATGGCCCGGGCGGGATCGGAAAGCGTGTCCGAAGCGGGATTGACGGCCGCACCGGGCAGCGGGCACACCGGCAAGAGCCTGAGGATCCCTTAAGAATCCGGGACCCGGCCGAGGAGACGTGCAGGATGCAGCACACGGCCCAGGACAAGGCCCAGGACAAGGCCCGGAACATGGCCCGACGGGCGGATCCGCTCCGTGCCGGATCGTTCTCCGCATGAGCGGCGCCACGAGCGGCGCCCTCGCCGAACGCAGGCCCGACACCGCACCCGACAAAGGGCCCAGCAGCACGCCCGACACCGCCCTGCACGGCCGCGTCATGGCGCTGCGCGAGGGGCTCGAGCGCGGCCTGATCGGCAGCGCCGGCCTCGTGGAGCGCCTGCTGATCGGGCTCCTCACCGGCGGGCACCTGCTGATCGAGGGCGCGCCGGGGCTCGCCAAGACCCGCGCGGTCAAGCGCCTCGCCGACGGCCTCGACGGCTCCTTCGCGCGCATCCAGTGCACCCCGGACCTGATGCCGGCCGACCTCACCGGCACCACCGTCTGGCGTCAGGACAGCGGCACCTTCGAGTTCCTGCCCGGGCCGCTGTTCCACGCCCTCGTGCTGGTGGACGAGGTCAACCGCGCCCCCCCGAAGGTGCAGTCGGCGCTGCTCGAATCGATGGCCGAGGGGCAGGTGACGGTCTCGGGGACGACGCACCGCCTGTCCGACCCGTTCATGGTCGTGGCGACCCAGAACCCGATCGAGCATGCCGGCACCTTCCCGCTGCCGGAGGCGCAGCTCGACCGCTTCCTCCTCCACGTCGTGGTCGACATGCCCGACGAGACCACCGAGCGGGCGATCCTCGACCTCGTGGAGGGCGAGATCACCCACCACGTCGACGCGATGACCGTGCGGCTGTCGCTGGCGGACGTGCGCGCCGCCCGAGAGGCGGCGCTCGCCACCTACGTGTCGCCGGCCCTCAAGGACTACCTCGTCCGGCTGGTGGCGGCGACCCGCACTGACGCGGCCGCCCCGGACCTGCGCGCCATGATCGAGCACCCGGCCTCCCCGCGCGGCACCCTGGCGCTGATGATGGCCGGCAAGGCCCGGGCCTGGCTGCGGGGGCGCGACCACGTCACGCCCGAGGACGTCGCGGAGCTGGCCCGCGACGCCCTCTCCCACCGGATCGGCCTGACCTGGCGGGCGGCCGCCGAGGGCCGGACGGCGCGCGGCCTCGTCGGCGAGCTGGTGCAGCGGGTGCGGGCGCTCTGACGGTGTTCGGGTTCGGGCAGGCGCGGCGCAGATCCCCTCCCCCCGCCGCGGGGGCGGTCGGCCCGACCGCCGGGGGCCCCTTCCCCGCCCGGGAGGCGGGGCGAGACCGCGCCGAGCACGGCATCCACCTCTCGGGCGAGGCCCTGATGGGCCTGCGCCACCTCGCCCGGCGGGGCTCCGCGCCCGCCACCCGGACGCTGGCGGGCCTGCCGGGCGGCATCGTCACCCGGCGCCGCGGGCGCGGGTCGGAGCCGGAGGACGTCCGCCTCTGGTCCGAGGGCGACGACCGCCGCTTCATCGACCGCAACGCCACGGCCCGCACCGGGCAGCTGCACGTCCGCACCCACCACGACGAGCGCGACCGCGCCGTGGTGCTGCTCGCCGATTTCCGGCCCGGGATGCTGTTCGGCACCCGCCGGGCCCTGCGCTCGGTGGCGGCCGCCGAGGCTCTGGCGCTGCTCGGCTGGCGGGTCGCCGCCGACGGCGGCCGGGTCGGCCTCGCGGTCGCCGCGGCCGGCGCGCCGACCGTGCTGCGGCCGGCGGGCGGCGAGCGCGCCATGATCGCGGTCACCGGCGCCCTCGCCCAGGCCCACACCGACGCCTTGAAGGCCGAATCCGGCGCGCCGGCCCGCGCGGAGCCGCCGCTGGAGGCGACGCTCGCCCTCGCCCGTAGCCTGCTGCCGGCCGGCGGCCACCTCGTCATCGCCAGCGCCCTGGACGATCCCGGCCCGGGCTTCGACGAACTCCTGACGCTGCTCGCCGAGCGGATCGCCATCCGGCTGATCCTGGTGAGCGACGCCTTCGAGCGCGCCCGGCCGCCGGGCTACTACCCCTTCGCCCTCGCGGACGGCCGCCGCGGGACCGCGCTGCCGACCGCGGGAGGGCAGGCGGACGCGTCCGCCGAGGCCCGGCTCGCCGACTACGCCCGCCGCGGCATCGCGGGCGTGCGCCTCGACGTCGAGACCGGCCCGGAGGCATACGCGCCGCTCATGGAGCGCCTCGATGCCGTGCTGTGAGGCCGGACCCGGCGGCGCGATCCCCGGCGACCTGATCCGCGGCGCGACCCGATGAATCCCGTCGCGCCCGCCGAGATCCCCCTGTCCCTCGACCAGCTCCGGGGCCTGCACCTGCCCGGAGGCGCCGCCGGCGCCGTGCAGGGCGAGGTCGTGGCGGCGGCCGCCCTGGGCTTCCTCGCCGCCTTGCTGGTGGGGCTCGTGCGCTACGGGCGCGGCCGGGCGCGGGCCACCCTGCGCCGGGCGGCGCTCGCCGAGCTCGCCCGGAGCCGGGGCCTCGACCCGGAGGCGCGCCTCGTCGCCCAGGCCCGGCTGCTGCGCAGACTCGACCGGTCTCTCGACCGGTCCGGCGAGGCCGAGGCAGGGACCGGGACCCGGGCGACGGGCCCGGACTGGGCGGCCCGGCTGGACGGGCTGTTCCGGACCGACTTCTTCACCCGGGGCGCCGGCCGGGTGCTCGCCGACGGGCTGTACCGGCGACAGGATCCCGACCTCGACGCCCTGGACGCCGAGCTCGCCCGCCTGATCGGGCGGCTGCGGGCATGAGCGGATTCCTGCCCGCGTGGCTCAGCGCGCTCCTGTCGGCCTTCGACCTCGCCGCGCCCTGGGCGCTGCTGGCGCTGCCCCTGCCGCTGCTGGCCGCGCGCCTGATCCCGGCGGAGCCGGAGGGCGGCAGCGGCGCCCTGCGCGTGCCCGCGACCCTGGTGGCCGGCGCGCGCGCCGGCGCCGACCGCGCGGCCCGCGGGCGCCGGCGGGCCCTGCTCACCTGGACGCTGTGGATCGCCCTGGTGGCGGCGCTGTCGGGCCCGCGCCTCGTCATGCCGGCGGCCGCCCTCCCGGCCTCGGGCCGCGAGATCATGATCGCCATGGACTTGTCGGGCTCGATGGAGCGGCGCGACTTCGCCCTCGACGGCGAGACCGTGAACCGGCTCACCGCGGTCAAGCGTGTCGGCACCGACTTCATCCGGCGCCGGGCCGGGGACCGGATCGGCCTCGTGATCTTCGCCGACCAGGCCTACGTGGCGGCGGCGCCGAGCTTCGACACCGCGGCGGTCGCCCGGGCGCTGGACGAGGCCACGATCGGCATCAGCGGCCGCTCCACCGGGATCGGCGACGGCCTCGGGCTCGCCCTGCGCCGGCTGGACCCGCGGGACGCCGGGGCCAGGCCGGGCGAGAAGGCCGCGAAGGCCGTGATCCTGCTGTCGGACGGCGCCAACAATGCCGGCCAGACCGCCCCCAAGGACGTGGCCGAACTCGCCAAGGAACTCGGCATCAAGGTCTACACGATCGCCCTGGGGCCCCGCGACATGGCCGACGCCGACGGCGAGCAGGACGTGGTCGACACCGAGACCCTGCGCGACATGGCGCGGGCGAGCGGCGGCGAGGCGTTCCGGGTGCGCACCACCGAGGATCTGGTCCGGGTCGCCGACGCCATCGACCGGCTGGAGGGCGGCCGCGCCCTCGCCCCGCCCCTGCCGCTCCGCCGGGACCTCTGGCCCTGGCCGGCCGCCCTGGCTTTCCTCAGCGCCGCGCTCCTGCTGGCCAGCCGGAGGGGCGCGTGATGGTTCGATACCCCGCGCCCCCGACCCACCCCCGCGTCCCGCGGTGCCGGGGCGCGGCGCCGGCCTCGGGGGCGGGAATGCGGGTCGGAGGGTCCGCCCGATGAGCGCCCTCGACGCCGTCGCCCTCCTGCGCCCCTGGTGGTTCCTGGCGATCCCGGTCGTGGTCCTGCTGGCCCTTCGCGCCGCGTGGCGCTCGGCGCCGCTGGGCGACTGGGCCCGGGCCGTCGACCCGGCGCTGATGGCCCATCTCGCCCGGGCCGGCGCGGTGCTCGGCGGCAGGCGGCAGGCGAACCTCGCCGCCGCGCTGGCGGCCGGGCTGATCGCCCTGGCGCTGACCGGCCCCGCGGTGGAGCGGGCGGACGGGCGGACCTTCCGCAACCTCGACGAGACCGTGCTCGTCGTCGACCTGTCGCGCTCGGTCACCGAGGGCGGCAACCTCCAGGGCGTCCGGCAGGCCGCCGCCGCCGTGGCGGAGGCCGCCGGCACCCGGGCGGTCGCCCTCGTGGTCTACGCGGGCGACGCCTACCTCGCCGCCTCCCCGACCACGGACCGCGACAGCCTCGGCACCACCCTGTTCGCCCTCGACGCCGACACGGTGCCGGACCGCGGCTCGCACCCCGAGCGCGGGCTGGCGCTGGCCCGCCGCACCCTCGCGGAGGCCAGCGTGGTCGCGGCCGACGTGGTGCTGATCAGCGACGGCGACGGCATCGGCGAGGCCGCCACCCGCGAGGCCCGCGCCATCGCCGAGCACGGCTGGCGGCTCCAGGCCCTCTACGTCCCGGCCGACAAGCCGCTGCCGCCCGGCGCGCCGAAGCCCGACCGGACCGCCCTCGACGCCCTCGCCCGGGCCGGCGGCGGCACGGCCGCCGACATCGCGACCCCGGGCCCGGTGCTCGACGCGGTCGGGGCCGGCCTTGCCCAGCACCTCGCGGCGGGCGGCTACGGCGTCCTGGCCTACGCGGATCTCGGGCGCTGGCTGCTGCTGCTGGCGGCGCTGCCGGCGCTGCTGCTGTTCCGCAGGAGCGCGTGATGCGGCTGACCCTTCCCGAGATCGGCCTCGCCGCCCCGCTCCGGGCCGGCCTGCCGCCGCGCTGGCGGCGGCTCGCCCGGATCGCCGGCCTCGCCCTCGCCGGGATCGGCCTCCTGGCGCTGCTCGCGGTCTCGCAGCCCCGCACCGGCTTCGGGCGGCTGCTGATGGGTCTCGGCCTGCCGGGCCTCGCCGCGGACGTGTTCGTCGATCCGGCCTGGCGCGCCGCCGCGCTCTACGAGGCCGGCCGCTACGAGGAGGCGGTCGCGCTGTTCCGTGCCGGCGGGCGGCGGGCGAGCTACAATCTCGGCAACGCTCTGGCCAGGACCGGCGACCTCGACGGGGCGCTCGCGGCCTACGACGAGGCCCTGCGCTTCAACCCCCGCGACGCCGACGCCCAGGCCAACCGCTCGCTGATCGCCCGGATGCGAGCCGAGGTGATCGACCGCGGGCCCGGCGGCGGCATCGCCAACGGCACCGCCCAGTACGGCGCCCGCTACAACAACACCGCCAACCAGGACCAGAACAACGACATCAACGCCGCCTCCAGCGGCGAGGGTCTCGCCGGCAACAAGGAATCGAACGCCAGCGCGTCGCTGCCCGGCAACAGCAAGGTCGCCCGCCGCGGCAAGGCCGAGCAGCAGTCGATCGACGCCGGCAAGGGCCAGGCCCGGGGCTCGGCCGGCGACGCCGCCGGCCGCGGCCGGACCGGCGGCGGCTCAGCCATGGTGGCCGAGGCGCCCGAGCGCGAGGTCCGCCGGGTGACCAAGAGCTTCGAGGCCCACGAGATCCGCCCGGACCGGCTCTGGCTCCAGACCCTGCCGGACGATCCCGGCCGCTATCTCAAGCTGCGCCTGCGCGCCGAGCAGACCCGCCGGGTCGAGGCCGGCACCGCGATCCCCGCCGGGAGCAACCCGTGGTAAGTGTTGTCGGCGTTTCCGAGCGGCGCGCCCTGACCCGCGCCCTGACCTGTGCCCTCATCCTCCTCGCGCCCTTCCTCGCCCCCCTGCCCGCCCGGGCCGAGATCGAGCCGGGCGACCTCACGCTGACGGTGACCGCGGAGCTCAACGGCAACAGCGCCCCCTTCCCCCGCGAGATGGTGCTGCTGAAGATCCACGGGGTCTACAAGCAGCCGATCCTGCTCGAGGAGGTGGTGCAGCCCTCCCTCGCGAACTTCTCGTGGACTCAGCTCGGCCGCGACCACTGGAGCCGGACCAAGCTCCCCGACGGCCAGAGCGCCATCGCGTTCGACCGCACCGTAGCGGTCTTCCCGCACCATGCCGGCCAGTTCACCATCGAGCCGTTCGTCCACAAGCTCACCGTCAACGATGTCGGCGAGCGGCGGGTCGTCGAAGTCCGCTCGAAGCCGATCCCCTTCCCGGTCGCACCCTGGACCGAGCCCACCGGCGGCCCCGACGCCAAGGAGCCCTGGTGGCTGCCCGCCAAGGACGTGGCGATCACCGATTCCTGGAGCCCGGACCCGGAGACCATCAAGGTCGGCGAGACCACCCGCCGGATCGTCACCCTGGAGGCCCAGGGCATGGTCGCCGAAGGCCTGCCGCCCCGGCCGGTCATGCGCACCCGCGGCATCATCACCTTCGCGGGCCCCGTCACCCGCGAGACGCTGCTGACGCCCTCGGGACCCGTGGCGCGGGCCACCTACCAGTGGGACGTGAAGCCCGGCGTGCCGGAGATCATCCCCCTCGACGCCATCGCGATCCCGTGGTTCGACACCAACACCCGCACGATGCGCGAGACCGAGATCCCTGCCCGGCAGATCGGCGGCGGCCTGCCCGACCGCGAGACCGAGCGGGCGCCCCCCGCGATCCCCTCGCCCCTCGTCGTCGCCGCCTCGGCGCTCGCCGCCTTCGGGCTGGGCCTCGCGCTGATCGGCTTCGGCCTCGGGCGGCCGCGCCTGCGCCTCTCCGGCGCGGCGCGGCGCTCCTTACGCGCGGCGGCCCGGGCCGGCGACCCGGCCGGGTTCCGCGCGGCCCTCGACGCGGCCCAGCGGGACGCCCCCGACCTCGCCCGGACCTGGCGGGCGCGGCCCGACCTCGCGGCCGCCTTCGCGGCCCTCGACCGGGCGGTCTTCGGCGCGGCGGGCGCGCCCGTCCCGGATCTCCGGGCCCTGGCCCAAGCCCTGTCGCGCGCCGCTCCGGGCGGAGCCGCCCCCCCCGCGGCGGACCGGCTCGCACCGCTCGACGGCCCGGTCCGCTGAGCGCGGCGCGGCTCCGCATCTCGTGAAGGCGGGCGCGGGAACGCAAGCCGGGACCGGGATTTGGGCTGCCGGAACCGACCGGCACCGGAGAGCCCCATGCCCGCGACCCCGCACCGATCCGCCCGCGCCGCCACGCGCCGCCCGACCATGGGCGCCCCGACCGTCGCCCTCGCCACCGCCCTCGTGACCCTCTTGGTCCTCTTGGTCCTGCCGGCCGCGCTGCCGTCGGCGGCCCTCGCCCGGTCCTCCGGCACCGAGCGCGCGCCGAAGATGGTCGACACCGACCACGACGGCACGATCGACCTGGCCGAGGCCCAGGCCGCCGCCGGCAAGGTCTTCGACGCCGCCGAGACCGACAAGGACGGCACCGTCGACGCCAAGGAGCTGAAGGGCCGGCTCAGCAAGAAGGACCTGAAGGCCGCCGACACCGATTCCGACGGCACCCTCGACCGCAAGGAATACCTCGCCTTGGTCGCGCAGCGCTTCAAGGCGGCCGATCCCGACAACGACGGCACCCTCGACGCCGAGGAGCTCAAGACTCCGGCGGGGCGCAGCCTCCTTCAGCTCCTGAAGTAAGCGCGCCTCCCGGAGCTGCCGCCGTTGCACAGTTCATGAGCAAGTATTATTCCTGTGCAACGGCTCACGTTCTGAGCAGGCATCAATATTTTGCACTATCTTGCGTCATCTGAATTGGCCTCGTAGGTTTCGGTTATCCGAGCGGTAAAGCATCGGGTGAACCACCAGGGAGGAGCGCGATGGCACGCGCCAACGAGGTCAAGGACAGGTTTCGCGCGCGGCTGCAGGCGGCCGACGAGCGCAGCAACGACTTCCGGCGGAAGCTGCTCGAGGACGGGTCCCGGGCGCTCCAGCCCGTCATGGGCGTGCTGAACCTGATGGCCGAGGTCCTCAACGAGGAGGACAACGTCCACGGCAGCATCACCGGCCTCGAGGCGAAGATCGATCAGGACAACTTCATCAGCCTGTGCGCGCAGCTGCGCGGCACCGAGTCCGAGCAGAAGATCAAGATCAAGTACGGTCCGGAACTCGGCGGCAGCAACTACATCTCGGTCTCGGGCCTGAACCAGCGCTACAACGAGCGCCTCGTGCCGGGGGCGGCGAGCTGCTCCATCGGCCGGACGGTCGGCAGCGACATCCAGCTCGACGAGCACCGGGGCGACGAGCTGGCCGAGGTGGTCCGCGAGGTCGTCGAGGACTTCTACGCGGCCCAAATCGAGCAACGCAGCCACTTCGCCTCCGCGCGCTGACGCCAGCGGCGCCGCGAACCGATCCGCGCGCCGCCGGCATCCGCCGGCCCGCCCCCGTCCTCGGGGAGACGGCCGGACCCCGCCGAAGGGCTCGGCCCTTCGGAGGCGCCGCCTCAGTCGGCGATGAACTTCAGCCGGTGGTCGCGGTAGAGGTCGACGATCGCCGCGGCGGTCTCCTCGATGGACCGGCGGGTGACGTCGATCGTCGGCCAGCGGTTCTTGGTGAATAGCCGGCGGGACATGGTGATCTCGTCCGCCACCGCCGAGCGGTCGACGTAGAGGGACGATTCGTCGGCGTTGAGGCTCGACAGCCGGTTCTGCCGGATCTGCACGATGCGCTCCGGCGACGCGAACAGGCCGACCACGAGAGGCTTGCGGGCCCGCTCGATCGCCGGCGGCAGCGGCATGCCCGGCACCAGCGGCAGGTTGGTGGTCTTGAGGCCGCGATTGGCGAGGTAGATCGAGGTCGGCGTCTTCGATGTCCGGCTGACGCCGAGCAGGATCACGTCGGCCTCCTCCAGATTGTCCGGCAGGTTGCCGTCGTCGTGGGCCAGCGTGAAGTTCATCGCGTCGATGCGCTTGAAGTACTCGGCGTTCAGCATGTGCTGGGCGCCGGGCCGCGCCGTGGTCTCGGCGCCGAGATACGCGCGCAGCAGGTCGTGGACCGGCCGCAGCACCGACAGGCACGGCGAGCCGGTCTCCCGGGCGACCTCCTCCAGCCGCTCGCCGAGGTCGCCCCCCACCAGCGTGTAGAGGACGAGGCCCGGCGCGGCCCGGATCTCCGAGATCACCCGGTCGAGCTGCGCGGCCGAGCGCACCAGCGGGTAGACGTGCTCGATCGCCGACACACCCTCGTACTGGGCGGCGGCCGCGCGCCCGACATTGATCAGCGTCTCGCCGGTGGAGTCGGAGACGAGGTGGAGGTGGAAGTAGCTGCGGCCCATTCCGATCGCCTCTGCGGTCGACCTCTCGGCCGACTGTGCGGTCGCCTCGCGCGGCGCCCACGTTGTCCACCGCCGGCCGCCAGGGGAGTCGATGAGTGTGGATAGGATGCCCCGCCGGGCCGGTCCAGGGCGATCCCGGTGCGCGCTGTCGACTCCGCCGTTCACAGGCAGATGATCGGGACGCGCCGAATCCGGCTCTCTGGACGAATCGGCCGCGAATCCGGCGCCCGTACACGACTCGGCGTTGCCAAGGCGCTGTCGGACCATCCGGTTCTCGCAAGTTGGCGGAAATCCTTTAAAGCCCCGTTAACGGCGCGGCGGCGGGGACCGCCTGTGGACGCTTTTGTGCCCCCGAGATTCGGCCCCCCAGAAGAAAAAACAGACTCCAAGATTCTCTCTTATCTTTTCGAAGGGGCCTGTGTGGGGATCGGCGCGCCTCGACTCGACAGGACGCCCGCCGACGGGCATGCGGGGTGAGGGATACGGGATGGGAGCGACCATGACGGGGACGGAGCGCGAGCCCGGGCAGACGGCGTCGGGGACGACGTCCGAGCGCAAGGTGCTGCGGGTCCTCGAGGGCGAGGCGATCGGGCCGCCCCCCGCCTGGATGATGCGCCAGGCCGGGCGCTACCTTCCGGAATACCGGGCGACCCGGGCCGAGGCCGGCTCGTTCCTCGACCTCTGCTACAGCCCGGACTTCGCCGTCGAGGTGACGCTCCAGCCGATCCGGCGCTTCGGCTTCGACGCGGCGATCCTGTTCTCCGACATCCTGGTCGTCCCCCACGCGCTCGGCCAGGACGTGCGCTTCGTGGAGGGCGAGGGACCGCGCCTCGACCCGCTCGACGGTCGGGACGCGTTCGCGCGCCTGCGGGAGGCCGGCGACCCGGCGATCATGACCCACCTCGCGCCGGTCTTCGAGACGGTGACGCGGCTGCGGGCCGAATTGCCGGGCGAGACGACGCTGCTCGGCTTCTGCGGCGCCCCCTGGACGGTGGCGAGCTACATGATCGGCGGCCGCGGCACGCCGGACCTCGCCCCCGCGCGGGCGCTCGCCGAGGGCGACACCGCCCTGGTCGACACCCTGATCGACCGCCTCGTCGCCGTGCAGACCGAGTACCTCGTGCGCCAGCTCGAGGCCGGCGCCGACGCGGTGCAGATCTTCGAGTCCCACGCCGGCACCCTGCCGCGCGCCGTGCCGGCCTCCGGCGGCGGCGTCGAGCCCGTGGGCGACGTGGCCGAGAGCGCCCTGCCAACCGCGTCCGCGGCGGACGCCCTCACCCGCTGGTCGCTGCGGCCGATCGCCCGCATGGTGGCGGGCGTCCGCGCCCGGGTGCCGGGGGCGAAGATCATCGTGTTCGCCCGCGGCTCGGGCCTCGACGGCCACGCCCGGGTGGTGCCGGAGACCGGCGCCGACGCCGTCGGCGTCGACTGGGGCGTGGACCTGAAGGCCCTGCGGGACACGGTGCCGGCCGCGACGGTGACGCAGGGCAACCTGCATCCCGACACGCTGATCGCGGGCGGCGCGGCCCTCGACGCGGCGGTGGACGCGGTGCTCGAGGCGACCGCCGGCCTGCCGCACATCTTCAACCTCGGCCACGGCATCACGCCGCAGACGCCGGTGGCCCATGTCGAGCGGATGCTCGCGCGGCTGCGCGGCCAGGGCTGAGGCCGCGCGTGCTGTACGACTGGATCAAGGCCCTCCACGTCATCAGCCTGATCGCCTGGATGGCCGGGATGCTCTACCTGCCCCGGCTGTTCGTCTACCACGCGAGCCTGCCGCCCGGCGCGGAGGCGCAGTCCGCGACCTTCAAGGTGATGGAGCGCCGCCTGCTCAAGGCGATCATGAACCCCGCCATGATCGCCACCTGGGTGTTCGGGCTGGCGCTCGCCTGGATGAGCGGCTTCTACGCGAGCGTCTGGCTGCAGGCGAAGTTCGCGCTGGTGCTCGCGATGTCGGGCATCCACGGCTGGCTCGCCCGGATGGTCAAGGATTTCGCCGCCGACCGGAACACCCGCGGGCACAAGTTCTACCGGGTGCTCAACGAGGTGCCGACGCTGCTGATGATCGGCATCGTCATCCTGGCGATCGTCAAGCCGGGCCTCTGATCCCGCGATCCCGCGATCCTGTGATCCCGGCCGGAGCCTTTCCGTGGCCGGCCCGTTGGGAGGCCATGTCGAAGCCTCTCGTCCTCGCCCTCGCGCTGGCCGCCCTCGCGGGCCCGGTCGCCGGCGCGATCACCGCGTCCCCCGCCCGGGCCGCGAGCTTCCCGTGCGACAGGGCCGAGGCCCCCGACGAGAAGGCGATCTGCGCCCATCTCCCCCTCAATGACCGGGACGTCGAGATGGCGACCCGGTTCGAGATCCTGAAGAGCGTGCTGCCGATGGGCGGCCAGGCCAAGCTGCGCGACGATCAGGAGGCGTGGCTGACGGAGCGTCGCGCCTGCGGCGGCGACGTCGGCTGCCTGACGGCCGCCTACGACGCCCGGCTGAAGGTCCTGCGCGGGGTCCTGGCGGAGTTCGCCAAGCAGGGCCCGTGAGGTCCCGCGCTCAGGCCGCGCGCGGCAGGGCCGCGGCGTCGACGCGGCAATCCGGCCGGCACGCCGCCACGCAGGCGCGCGCCAGCGCCTCGGTGGCGTCCACCAGCAGGCCCGACGGGTCGCTCCCGGCGAGCGCGAGCGGGATCTCCGTGCAGGCCATCACCACCCGGTCGCAGCCGGCCTCGGCCAGCGCCCGGACCTGCGCCTCCAGGAGCGGCGTCGCCTCGGCCACCCGGTGCGCCTTCACCAGCCGGATCGCCGACGTCACCGCGGCCTGACCCGCCTCATCGGGCGCGCGGCACGCGAACCCGTGCCGCGCCAGCCGCTCCGGGTAGAGCCCGGACCGCAGGGTGCCGTCGGTGGCGAGCAGGCCGATCCGGCCGCCGGTCCCGGTCCGTGTCAGGCTCTCGGCCAGGGTCTCGGCCACCGCGTCGACGATGTGGAGGATCGGCAGGGCGGTCGCGGCCTGCAGCGCCGCGTGCCAGTGATGAGCGGTGTTGCAGGGGATCGCGATCCGGGTGGCGCCCCCGGCCTCGAGCCGCGCCAGGGCGGCGCGGAGCGCCGGCAGCGGGTCCGGGCCGGTGCCCAGGATCGCGTCGGCGCGGTCGGGGATGTCGACGGCCGAGCAGACCAGGGTCGGGATGTGGTCCTGATCGCGCCCCGCGGGCGTCGCCCGCACGAGCTTGGCCAGGAAATCCACCGTGGCCATCGGGCCCATCCCGCCGAGTACACCGAGCATCGCCGCCTCCGACCGTCGCGGCCGCCCTGATGGGCCGCGGCGGGGCGGGAATCCAATGCCGTGTCGGCACCGGCCATGCCGATCTGGCACCGGTTCCTAGAGTTCGGCCGCCAGGGCGGCGGCCGCGGCCCAGACCGCCGCGACCGCGCCGCCGCGCCCGGCCCTGCGGTAGAGCCGGATCTCCAGCGGCGTGCCCGGCCCGGCCATCACGAGGCTGCCGTCGGCGAGCTCGCGGGCGACGAGGCTCTCGGGCAGCCACGCGCGGCCGTGGCCCGCGAGGACCATGAACTTCAGGGCCTCTGCCATGGCGTTCTCGTTGACGTGGGCGGCCGCCGCCCCGTCACCGGCGAGCGCCGCGACCCGGCCCAGGAACGAGTCCCGGGGATAGCCGAGCCCGGGCCGGTCCGCGGCCGGCCCCGGCCGGTGCACCGGCACGAGGCTGTCCCGGCCGATGGACAAGTGCGGGAAGGCGGCCGGGTCGAGGGGGATCGGCACCAGGGGATGGTGGTAGGTCAGCAGCAGGTCGTAGCCGCCCTCGGCCAGCGCCTGCACGCAGGCGTGGAAATCGTCCGGCAGGAGCCGGCTGCCGAGCGGCCCGGTGCGGGCCTCGACGTCGCGGAACCAGCCCGGGAAGACGGTCAGCGCCAGGGTGTGGAGCGCCGCCACCGAAACGGTCCGCGGCGGCGGCCGGATCCGGGC
The DNA here is from genome assembly GCF_050281105.1 of Methylobacterium sp. NPDC080182. Classification (NCBI taxonomy): domain Bacteria; kingdom Pseudomonadati; phylum Pseudomonadota; class Alphaproteobacteria; order Hyphomicrobiales; family Methylobacteriaceae; genus Methylobacterium; species Methylobacterium sp. NPDC080182. Next base: position 144,388 of record NZ_JBNNWO010000009.1, on the reverse strand, counting down.
GCGGAGCGCGTCGCGGCTGCCGTGGAGCCGCCGCACGGTCTCCTCGGCGGTCTCCAGGAACAGCCGGCCCTCCGGCGTCAGAGCCGTCGGGTAGGTGCTGCGGTCGACCAGCGCGACGCCGAGCCAGCCCTCGAGCGCCCGGATGCGGCGGCCGAAGGCCGGCTGGGTGACGTGGCGCTCGACCGCCGAGCGCGAGAAGCTGCCGGTGCGCGCGAGGCTCAGGAAGTCCTCGAGCCATTTCAGCTCCATCTCGGCTCCATCGCGCGGCGGTCTCAGAGCCGCGCCAGGAGCCGCTCCGCCAGCGGGTTCTCGGCCGCGAAGGCGTAGTCGACCCGCCGCACCGTGACGGCCCGCGCGCCGGCCTCGACCAGGGCGCCGGCGAGCTCGAACACCGCGGCCTCCCGGCAGCGCAGGACGATCTCGCCCTCCGGCCCCCGCGGCGCGCCGTAGGGCAATTCGGCCTCGTGCAGGCCCGCGAGCGTGGCGAGGTCGATCGTGCCGCTCTCCGGCAGGGCGGCGCGCACCTCGCGGGTGGTCCGGGCGCGCTCCTCGGCGGCGATGCGGCCGAGCACCGTGCGGAGCGCGGCCCGCTGGCCCTCGCCCCAGGGGGCCTTCAGCGAGGCGACGAGGTTCGCCTCCGAGCGCAGGATGATGCCGTCGTCCAGCACCTTCAGGGCGTTGGCCGAGAGCGTCGCCCCCGTGGTGGTGATGTCGACCACGATCTCGGCCGAGCCCGCCGCCGGCGCCCCCTCGGTGGCGCCCAGGCTCTCGACGATCCGGTAATCGGCGACGCCCTTCTCGGCGAAGAACCGGCGGGTCAGGTTCACGTACTTGGTGGCGACCCGCAGGCGCCGGCCGTGGCGGGTCCGCATGCCGGCCGCGACCTCGTCGAGGTCGGACATGTCGCGCACGTCGATCCAGGCCTGGGGCACGGCCACCACCACGGTGGCGTTGCCGAAGCCGAGCGGCGTCAGCAGCTCGACCTGGTCGCGCACGTCCGGCAGGGTCTCGCGGATCAGGTCCTCGCCGGTGACGCCGAGATGGGCGGCGCCCGAGGCGAGCTGCGCGGCGATCTCGGAGGCCGAGAGGTAGCGCACCTCGACGTCGGGCACGCCGATGAGCTTGCCCCGGTAGTCGCGGGCGCCCGCGCCTTGAGCGAGCTTCAGCCCGGCCCGGCCGAAGAACGCGCTGGCATTCTCCTGCAGGCGGCCCTTGGACGGGACGGCGAGGATCAGCGGCATGGCGGCCGCGTCCGAGGCACTCATCGGCCGGCTCCCGCCACGCGCTCGATCCAGAAGGTGCATCCCACCGCCGGCAACGGCGCCGGGCTGCCGAGATGGCCGAGCAGGCCGTCGTAGCGGCCGCCGCCGACCAGGGTCGGGCCGTCCCGCTCGGTCACCTCGAAGATGAAGCCGGTGTAGTAGTCGAGGTTGCGGGCGAAGCCGCCCTGGAAGCGGAAGCGCTCGATCGGCAGGCCGCGGGCCGCGATGAAGCCGGTGCGCTCCTCGAACAGGTCGAGGGCGGCCGCGAGGGCGTCGTGCCGCAGGCCCGCGTCGGCGACGAGCGCCCGCAGGTCGCGGGCGGCGGCGTCCGGATGGCCGGCGATCGCCCGGTAGCGGTCGAGGAGCGCGCGGTTCTCGGTGTTGAGCCCGGCGCCGCCATGGGCCTGCGCGGCGGCCTTGGCGAGGAAGCGCTCGGCGATCTCGCCGGCGCTGCGCCCGCCCACCGCCGAGATCCCGGCGATCGCCAGCACGTCCTCCACGAAGGCGCGCACGCCCCGCGGGTCCTGGCCCTGGATCGCCGCCAGCAGGCCCGCGTGGGGATCCTCGGGACGGGTGCCATCGGCGCCGTTGGTGACGGCGTCCAGCGAGCGCCCGGCGGCCAGCGCCCGGAGCGTCCGGCGCTTGGCGGCGGGCGGGACCGCGAGCCCGTCGAGGAGCGCCACGGTCAGGCCCATATCGCCGAGCCGCACCGCCAAGTCGGTCCGGCCGAACAGGGCGAGGCCCTCCAGGGCGAGGCCCAGCACCTCGGCGTCGGCCGCCGGCGTGTCGGTCCGCCCGATCGACTCGATGCCGGCCTGGAAGAACTCGTCGGGCTCGTCGGCGGCGAGCCGGAAGACCGGGCCGCAATAGCTGTAATCGGCCGCCTGCCCGTCGGCCTCCGCCCGGTGCAGGCGGCAGACCGGGATGGTGAATTCGGGCCGCAGGCACAGCTCGGCGCCGCCCGCATCCTGGGTGACGAAGATCCGCCGGCGGATATCCTCGCCCGAGAGTTCGAGGAACGGCTCCAGCGGCTGCAGCACCGGCGGCGTCACCGGCCGGTAACCCGCCGCCGCCAGATGCGCGGAGAGCCGCGCGCGCGCCGCGTCCCCCGCCCCCGTCTCGCCCGCCTCCGGTCGTGTCATCGCGATCCACCTCGCGGGGCAATCCACCTCGCGGGCGCTCTGTAGCAACCGCGACCGGACTTGGCGACACGCACCCGGGAAGCGTGGGGCCGGCGCGCCGCGCAGGACTGCGCAGACCCCGCGCCGCGGCCGGATTCCGCTACGGCGTCAGTGACCGGACCGGCTCAGAGCGGCTCAGAGCGGCTCAGAGCGGCTCAGAGCGGCTCAGAGCGGCTCAGAGCGGCCGGAGGCTGCCGAGGCGCGCGCCGCGCGGGCGCCGGACCGGCTTGCGGCGGGCGAGCACGGTCAGGGCGGGCGCCCCCGCCATCCCGGCGCTCAGGATCGGCGCGCTGCCGGTCCCGGGCGTGGCCTGCGCGACGGCGCTGGGCAGCCGGCCGAGGACCGGCCGGGCGGCCCAGGCGGGTCCCGCGCCGGCGCAGACCAGGCCGAAGGACAGGACGAGGATCTTCGCGCGCATCCCGACATCTCCGCGGCACCGACCGACGACAACGCCGCCGGAGCCTCTGCGTTCGACGTGCGGTTCGACTTGCGGTTCGACTTGCGGTTCGACTTGCGGTTCGATGCGCGAGTGTCTCAGATCTCCGTTGACGGAAAATGCCGGGCCAGCACGGCGCGGACCTGCGCCACCAGGTCGGCCTCGGGACACGAGAATTGCGCGGGCCGCGCGGCCTTCCACTCGGCGTTGCTGGCGATGGACTCGGCCGCCCGGGCGCCCTCGATCAGGTCCTTGATCTGGACCTCGCCGGCCAGGCGCTCGTTCGAGCCCTGGATCACCGCCACGGGCGCGCGGCGGCGGTCGGCGTACTTCATCTGCGCCTTCATGCCGGCGGCGCCGAGGTAGAGCTCGGCCCGGATGCCGTCGGCGCGCAGGAGCGCGACGAGCCGCTGGTAATCGGCCATGTTCTCCCGGTCGAGGACCAGCACCACCACCGGCCCGGGGGCCTCGGCGCCGGCGATCAGAGGGCTGCCCACGAGCTGGAGCGCCGAGAACAGCCGCGAGACGCCGATCGAGAAGCCGGTGGCCGGGACCGGCTCGGCCCGGAACCGCCCGACGAGGCCGTCGTAGCGCCCGCCGCCCGCCACCGAGCCGAAGCGCACGGTCTGGCCGTCCTCGTTGGTGACCGGGAAGGTCAGCTCGGCCTCGTAGACCGGGCCGGTATAGTACTCGAGGCCGCGCACCACGCTCGGATCGGCCCGGATCACGTCGTGGCCGTAGCCGGCGGCGGCGCAGAGGCGCATGATCGCGTGCAGCTCGGCGATGCCCTCGCGGCCGGTCTCCGAATCGCCGACCGCCTCGTGCCAGCCGGCGAAGAACTTCTCCCAGAACGCCACCTTGTCGGCGCCGTCGCCGGCATCGGCCTGGAACGACACGTAGGCGAGGATCCGGCCGATCGCCGTGGCGTCGAGGCCCGCGCCCTTGGTGAAGTCGCCGCTCTCGTCCTTGCGGCCGCCGCCGAGAAGGTCGCGCACCCCGTCGACGCCCAGCCGGTCGAGCTTGTCGATCGCCCGCAGGACCGTGAGGCGCTGGCCGGCCTTGTCGGGGCCGGCGAGCCCGATCGCCTCCATGACGCCGTCGAGCACCTTCCGGTTGTTGACCTTGACCACGTACTGGCCGCCGAGCCCGAGGCGGTTCAGCGTGTCGGCCATCAGCATGCAGGTCTCGGCATCGGCCGCGACGCTGCCGGCCCCGACGATGTCGGCGTCGAACTGCATGAACTGGCGGAAGCGGCCCGGCCCCGGCTTCTCGTTGCGGAAGACGTAGCCGGCCCGGTAGCTCCGGTAGGGCTTGGGCAGCCCGTCGTAGTTCTCGGCCACGAACCGGGCCAGCGGCGCCGTCAGGTCGTAGCGGAGCGACAGCCACGCCTCGTCGTCGTCCTGGAACGAGAACACGCCGGCGTTCGGACGGTCGAGGTCGGGCAGGAACTTGCCCAGGGCCTCTGTGTACTCGACGAACGGCGTCTCCAGGGCCTCGAACCCGTAGAGCTCGAAGCTCCTGCGGATCGTCTCCAGCATCCGCCCCTGCGCGGCGATCTCGCCGGCGCGGCGGTCGACGAAGCCGCGCGGCAGGCGGGGCTTCAGGGTCTCGGCCTTCTCGGCCTTCGGGGTCTCGGGCTTGGACATGGGCGCATTCGCTCTCGCGGACCCGGAATCCGGGTCCCGCATCGAATCTTCGATCGTCTCCGGCGGGCGGAGATCCTGCGGCCGGGCTCTAGAGCATGCCGGGCGAAAGGGGAATTCGGTTCGTGGGCGCTCTGGCCGCCCGATCATCCAGCCCGATCATCCAGCAATGTCGTCCTTGCGGGCGGAGCGAGCGATCCAGACAGCGCCACGCTTGTCGAGGTCGCGCCGCCCTGGGTCACGTCGCTGCGCTCGTGATGACGGAAAGGGCGCATCGACCGGAGCGGTGAAGCGGGACCCTGCCGGAACTCCGCGCGCGCCGATGCGCCTTTTTCCGGATCGGGTTCCGCTTCGCTCCACCGGTCCGGCACAGGGCGCGGTTCACCCGGACCAAAGACCTCAGTACGGCGCCGTCAGCTTGAGCCAGAGCAGCACCGCGAGACTCACCACGGCGATCGGCATCTGCAGCGGGCGCAGGCGGGCATGCGACAGGGGCACCTCGCCGGCGCGCGCCGCGATCGGGTCGAGGATCCCGATGGCCGCGTAGCCGAGGATCAGCATCGCGAGGGCCGGCACCGCCTTGCCCATCACCGCCGCGAACAGGCTGCCCAGCCCGAGGCCGTAGAGGACCAGCATGGTGACGATCTGCGACACCTGCGGGCCGCCCTCGGTCCGGAAGCTGACGCCCCGGCGCACGCCGGCCAGGAACAGCAGGATCGAGGCGGCATAAAGCAGGGTGAACAGCGCCACGAGGTAGTCGAGGGGTTTGCCGTTCAGCCACCACGCCACGGCGGTGCCGACGGCGATCGGCAGCATCGGGCCGAAGCCGAAGACGATCTCGAGCCAGGGGATCCGGCGCGGCTCGTGCGTGGTGAGGGTGCGTCCGGTGGCGTCGTCGCGCATGGCGGTCTGGGGGAACTCTCGATTCGACGGTCTGCTGCGCCGCAGCACCGGGACAGGGAACGGCCGCGCACCGGCCCGGTTCCGAAACCCGGGTCCGAGCCCGGTTCGACGCCGTCCGTGTAGCGCCGCCGCGGCGCTCCGGCGAGGCCCCGCCGGTCCGTAAACGCGTCACCCGGTCGCCCGCGTCCCCGTCGGCGTCCCGGGCCAATGTCCGGGCCCTTGAGTGCGGGCGAGAAAGGCGTTATCTGTATGGGGCCCTCATCACAAGGTCTGCGCCGCAGCGCGCCCGTGAGCCGCGAGGGTCCTGCCTCATCGGTTTCGCCAACCTGACCCCGGGCCCCTCGCCGCAGCGCGGCCCGCTCTCCGGTGCCCATCCCCCGGGCACCTGGCACTGAACCGGCCCTCCCACCACCTCCGTCGGTTGCAAGATACCCCCATGACGCCAAATCCCGACGCCCTCGCCGACGATATCGAGACCGCGGAGCCGGCCGACGCGCCGACCATGCCCGCCGCCCTCGAGGGCGTCCGCGAGGTCAAGCTCCAGGACCTCAAGTCGAAGACGCCGACCGACCTGACGGCCTTCGCCGAGGAGGTCGAGGTCGAGAACGCCTCGACCATGCGCAAGCAGGAGTTGATGTTCGCCATCCTGAAGCAGCTCGCTGCCAAGGAGGTCGAGATCATCGGCTCGGGCACCGTCGAGGTGCTGCAGGACGGCTTCGGCTTCCTGCGCTCCTCCGACTCGAACTACCTGCCCGGCCCGGACGACATCTACATCTCGCCGACCCAGATCCGCCGCTTCGGCCTGCGGACCGGCGACACCGTCGAGGGCCCGATCCGCGGCCCCAAGGACGGCGAGCGCTACTTCGCGCTCCTGAAGGTCAACACGATCAACTTCGAGAATCCGGAGAAGATCAAGCACAAGGTCCACTTCGACAACCTGACGCCGCTCTTCCCGACGAAGCGGTTCAAGCTCGAGCTGGACAACCCGACCAAGAAGGATTTCTCGCCGCGGATCATCGACATCGTGGCGCCGATCGGCAAGGGCCAGCGCGCCCTGATCGTGGCGCCGCCGCGCACGGGTAAGACCGTGCTGATGCAGAACATCGCGCAGTCGATCACCCTCAACCACCCCGAGTGCTACCTGATCGTGCTGCTCATCGACGAGCGGCCCGAGGAGGTCACCGACATGCAGCGCTCGGTGAAGGGCGAGGTCATCGCCTCGACCTTCGACGAGCCGGCCACCCGCCACGTGCAGGTCGCCGAGATGGTGATCGAGAAGGCCAAGCGCCTCGTGGAGCACGGGCGCGACGTGGTGATCCTGCTGGATTCCATCACGCGCCTCGGCCGCGCCTACAACACCGTGGTGCCGTCCTCCGGCAAGGTGCTGACCGGCGGCGTCGACGCCAACGCCCTGCAGCGGCCCAAGCGCTTCTTCGGCGCCGCCCGCAACATCGAGGAGGGCGGCTCGCTCTCGATCATCGCCACGGCGCTGATCGACACCGGCTCGCGCATGGACGAGGTGATCTTCGAGGAGTTCAAGGGCACCGGCAATTCCGAGATCATCCTGGACCGCAAGGTCTCCGACAAGCGCATCTTCCCGGCGATCGACATCACCCGCTCGGGCACCCGCAAGGAGGAGCTGCTGGTCCCGCCGGACTCGCTCAAGAAGACCTACGTGCTGCGCCGCATCCTCAACCCGATGGGCGTCACCGACGCGATCGAGTTCCTGCTCGACAAGCTGCGCCAGACCAAGAGCAACGGCGACTTCTTCGACTCGATGAACACCTGAGGCCGTCCCCGGCCGCGGGCATCGCCGCCGTCCCCGCGAGCGGAGCGATCCAGGCAGCGCCGCGGTGGCAAGCCGCGCGCTGGCCTGGGTCACGTCGCTGCGCTCCGGTCCCTCAGGATCGGGGAGCGGATGGGACGGGGGTCGCGCCCGCCGTGCGGGACGCCTGTCCCGCGGCGGCACGAAACGCGATTCCGGCCCGATCGGGCCGTTGACCGTCTCCTAACCGGCCTCTGCCAAGGTTCCATCCGGGCGCCAGGTAGCGTATCGGCCCCGCGACAGCCCCGCCGGCCGGTCCATCCCGGCGGCGGGGCTCGTCGCAGCCGGCTTGCACCGATCCCCGGATCCGTGACACTGGCGCGATGCCCCGCTCGCCCTGGACCGGTCCGGATCCGCTCCTCCTCGCCTCGACCAGCCCGACGAGGCGCCTCCTCCTGGAGAGCGCCGCCCTGCCGGTCGAGACCGCCGCCCCGGACGTCGACGAGCGCGCCCTCGAGGCGGCGAGCGCCGGCCTGTCCCCGCCCGACCTCGCCCTGCACCTCGCCCGCGCCAAGGCCGAGTCGGTGGCGGCGCGCCATCCCGGGCGGATCGTCCTCGGCGCCGACCAGGTGCTCGACCTCGACGGCACCGTGTTCCACAAGCCGGCCGACGGCGCGTCGGCCCGGGCCCAGCTCGCCCGTCTGTCCGGGCGCACCCACGCCCTTCATTCCGCCGTGGTCCTGGCCGGGGTGGTCGAGGACGCCTTCGTGGAGACCGCGCGGCTGACCCTGCGCCCACTCGATGAAAGGGCGATCGCGGCCTATGTGGACTGCGCCGGCGCGGAGCGCGTGCGGGCGAGCGTCGGCGGCTACCAGCTCGAGGGGCCGGGGATCCACCTGTTCGAATCGGTCGCGGGCGATCACAGCACCGTGCTGGGCCTGCCGCTTCTGCCGCTCCTCGCGCGGCTGCGCGCCGCCGGGCTTCTGGCTTTCTGAGGGAGTACCGCCTTGGCGGGACACGACCATTCGCACGGCGGCCACGCCCAGGGCGGTCATGCTCATGGCGGTCATGCTCATGGCGGTCATGCCCATGGCGGCCTCGGCGGCCACGCGCACGCGCCGAAGGATTTCGGCACGGCCTTCGCCATCGGCATTGTGCTCAACACCGCCTTCGTGGTGATCGAGGCGGCCTACGGCTACCTCAGCAACTCCATGTCGCTGGTAGCCGATGCCGGCCACAACCTCTCGGACGTGCTGGGCCTCGCGGCGGCCTGGATCGCCGCGATCCTGGTGCGCCGCCGCGCCAGCGCGCGCTTCACCTACGGCTACCGCGGCTCCTCGATCCTGGCCGCCCTGTTCAACGCCGTGTTCCTGCTCATCGCCATGGGGGCGGTGATCTGGGAGGCACTGGTCCGGCTGGTCCACCCGGAGCCCGTCGCGGGCACGACCGTGATGGTGGTGGCGGCGGTGGGAATCCTGGTCAACGGCCTGACCGCGTGGCTCTTCGCCAGCGGCGCCAAGGGCGACATCAACGTCCGCGGCGCGTTCCTCCACATGGTGGCCGACGCCGCCGTCTCGGCCGGGGTCGTGGTGGCGGGCCTCGTGATCCAGCTCACCGGCCTCGCCTGGCTCGACCCGGCGGTCAGCCTCGTCATCGCCGCCCTGGTGGTCTGGGCGACCTGGGGCCTGCTGCGCGACAGCGTGGCCATGTCCCTCGACGCCGTGCCGCCGGAGATCTCCCCGGACGCGGTGACCGGCTTCCTCCTCGAGCGGCCGGGCGTCGCCGGCCTCCACGACCTGCATATCTGGCCCATGAGCACCACCAGCGTCGCCCTGACGGTCCATCTTGAGATGCAGGAGGGGCATCAGGCCCACCGCCAGCCCGGCAACGGCTTCCTCGCCGAGACCGCCGAGGGCCTGCGCGACCGGTTCGGCATCGGCCACGCCACCCTCCAGGTCGAGGAGGCCGGCGGCCCGGCCTGCCGCCTCGCTCAGGATTGCGCGGCGTGAGCGGCGCCCAGCCCCGCGCCTTCGTGGTCGGCCACCCGATCGCCCACTCGCGCTCGCCGCTGATCCACGGCCACTGGCTCGCCGTGCACGGGATCCCGGGCTCCTACGAGCGGCTCGACGTGGCCCCGGAGGCCTTTCCGGACTTCATCCGCGCCCTGCCCGCGTCCGGCTACCGGGGCGGCAACGTCACCATTCCCCACAAGGAGGCGGCCTTCGCGCTGGTGGACACGCTCACGCCGCGGGCGAAAACCATCGGCGCGGTCAACACCCTGGTGGTCGGGCCGGACGGGCGGATCCGCGGCGACAACACCGACGCGCCGGGCTTCTGCGCCCATCTCGACCACAGCCTGGGCGCGGCGTGGCCGGACCGGGCGGGCGGCACCGCCCTGGTGCTCGGCGCCGGCGGCGCGGCGCGGGCGATCGTGGTCGGGCTCGCCGAGCGCGGCCTGCGGCGCGTCTGGGTCGCCAACCGCACCGCGGCCCGGGCCGAGGCGGTGGCGGCCCTCGCGCCGGGCGTCGGCGCGGCGCTCGCCTGGGACGACCTGCCGGCGGCGCTTCCCGGGACAGGCCTCCTCGTCAACACCACGTCCCTGGGCATGAAGGGCCAGCCGCCCCTCGCCGTCGACCTGTCGCCCCTGCCGGCGGACGCGGCCGTGGCGGACATCGTCTACGCGCCCCTGGAGACCGAGCTCCTGGCGGCGGCGCGGCGGCGGGGGCTCGCCGCCGTGGACGGGCTCGGCATGCTGCTGCACCAGGCGGTGCCGGGCTTCGCGGCGTGGTTCGGCCCGCGTCCCGCCGTCACCCCCGAGCTGCGCGACCGGATCGTGGCGGACCTCGCCGGATGACCCCGAAGGCCGGATCCGGACCCGTCATCCTCGGGCTCACCGGCTCGATCGGCATGGGCAAGTCGGCCACAGCCCGGATGTTCGCGGAGCGCGGCGTCCCGGTCCACGACGCCGACGCCGCCGTCCACGCCCTCTACGGGCCGGGCGGCGCGGCCGCCGCGGCGATCGGCGCGGCCTTTCCCGGCGTGCTCGACGATCGCGGCGGCGTCGACCGGGCGCGGCTGCGCGCCGCGGTGCTCGACGCGCCCGACCGGATGGCGGCGCTGGAGGCCATCGTCCATCCCCTGGTCCGGGCGGCCAGCACGGACTTCCTGGCGCGGCACGCGGCGGCGCCGCTGGTCGTCCTCGACGTCCCGCTCCTCTACGAGACCGGCGGCGAGGGCCGCTGCGACGCGGTCGCGGTGGTGAGCGCCCCGCCCGAGATCCAGCGCGACCGGGTGCTCGCGCGTCCCGGCATGACCGAGGCGGCCTTCGCGGCGATCCTGGCCAAGCAGATGCCCGACGCCGAGAAGCGCGCCCGGGCAGATTTCGTCATCGACACGGGCCGGGGTTTCGCCGCCGCCGAGGCCGCGGTCGCGCGGATCGTCGCGCGCCTGACGGCGCACCGTGCGGAGCCGCACGCCGGCGACGGATGACACGCCCGGCGGATTGAATATCTGCGGTTGTGTTCCGGGGGGAATACGGACGGCAGGATGGACGTGATGGCGCGGCGCTGGGGCGGGATTGATCGCATTCGGTCGGGCGGCATCCGGGCCGCAACCCTTCTCGCGCTGCTGGCGGCCGGGCCCGCGCAGGCCCAGTACGCCGCCAGCTGCCCGCCGCCGAAGAAGGTCGCGGCCGGCGCCTGCGTCACCGCCTGCCCGGGCGGCTACGAGGACCGGGGACCCGTCTGCGTCTACCGCAACACCTCTCGGTAGGGCGAGGCGCTCGACGGTTGGTCGACGGTGATGGACGGGGACGGCCGTGCAGGGCGGGTTAACCGCTCGGGCTTATCCCGCTAGGGTCCGCCCCCACCCCCCCGCGAGTCGCGAGACCCATGCTGCGCGAGATCGTCCTCGACACCGAGACCACCGGCACGGAGGCGAAGGGAGGCGACCGGCTGATCGAGATCGGCGCGGTGGAGCTCCTCAACCACATCCCCACCGGCCGGACCTTCCACCGCTACTGCAACCCGCAGCGGCCGGTCTCCGAGGGCGCCTTCAACGTCCACGGCCTGTCCGACGCGTTCCTCGCCGACAAGCCGCTCTTCGCCGAGATCGTCGGCGAGTTGCTGGCCTTCCTGGCCGACGGGCGGCTCGTGATCCACAACGCGCCCTTCGACGTCGGCTTCCTCAACATGGAATACGCCCGGCTCGGCGCGAACGCCCCGCCGCCGATCCAGCTGGAGGACGTCGTCGACACCCTGCCGATGGCCCGGCGCAAGCACCCGGGCGCGGCCAACAACCTCGACGCCCTCTGCAGCCGCTACGGCATCGACAACACCCGGCGCACCAAGCACGGGGCGCTCCTCGACGCGCAGATCCTGGCCGAGGTCTACGTCGAGCTGCTCGGCGGCAAGCAGACCAGCCTCGGCCTCCTGGAGGCCGCGACGGCCGTCCCGGTGGCCGGCTCGGCGGCCCTGGCGTCGGCGGCTCCGGCGGCGCCCCGCCCCTACCGGTCTCGCCTCACGGATGCAGAGCGCGCCCGGCACGACAGCTTCCGCGCGAGCCTCGGTCCTGCCGCGATCTGGGCCGAGTATATCGGGGTGGACGATCCGGCCTGATCGCCGGTCCGTCCCGCTCTCCGATCCGCACGCCTGCCGCGCGCCGCCGGCTGTTGCCGCATCGCACAGGGGCGTTTATTGCAATGCACAAAACGCCGTCGACGGAGCCTCTCGCGGGGTGACGGAGGCTGGCCCGCGCGGTGCCGGTGCGCTCCCTCGGGGGAGGCACGGGCGCGCCGGATCCGGCCGTGACGGAGATGCTGAGGCAGTGAGGCGCGCACGCATGACCGAGGATTTCGGCAGTCGCGACGGACAGCGCGACGACAAGACCGGCCCGTCACCCTTCGCCGACATGATCGAGGCCACCCGCCTGACCGGCCTCGGCCGGCTCGAGGAGGCGACCGCCCTCATCCAGCGCAGCCTCGGGGGGCAGAAGGCTCCGCCCGCCGATCCGCCGGCCGCGCCGCAGCCTCCCGCGCGCCGCGACGCGCCGGCCGCCGAGACGCGCAGTCCCGCGGCGGAGTCCGGGACGCGGATGCGCGAGGTGGTGGGGCAGGTCGTGCGCGGGCTCGCGCCGGTGCTGAAGGGCCTGGGCAACCCGCTCCGGTCGCCGGCCCCGCCGCCCGCCGACCGGGCGGGCGGGACCGGGGGCCGCTTCGTGTCCCTGACCCATGCCGAGCCCGCCGGCACCCGCGAGTACAAGCTGTTCATCCCGAGCCACCCGGACCGGGCGGCGCCGCTGATCGTGATGCTGCACGGCTGCACACAGAACCCGGACGATTTCGCCGCCGGCACCGGCATGAACACCCTCGCCGAGCGCGCCGGCGTGTTCGTGGCCTACCCGGCCCAGAGCCGCCAGGCCCACGCCCAGCGCTGCTGGAACTGGTACGAGCCCCGGGACCAGGGCCGCGGCGCGGGCGAGCCGGCGATCATCGCGGGCCTCACCCGCGCGATCATGGCGGAGCACCCGATCGACCCGGCCCGGGTCTACATCGCCGGCCTGTCGGCCGGCGGCGCCGCCGCCCTCAACATCGCCCGCGCCTACCCGGATCTCTACGCCGCCGTCGGCGTGCATTCGGGCCTCGCGGCCGGCTGCGCCCGGGACCTCGGCTCGGCGCTGATGGCCATGCAGGTCGGCGCCCCGGGCCTCGGCGCCCCGACCGCCTTCGGCACCCCGGCGCCCGCGACCCGCGTCCCGACGATCATCTTCCACGGCGAGGACGACGGCACGGTGAGCGTGCGCAACGCCGACCAGGTGCTGGCCCAGGCCAAGGTCGCCGGGCTGACGCCGCGGTCGGAGACCTTCGAGGGCCGCGGCCACCCCTTCACCCGCACCCGCTACCGGGACGAGGCGGGCCGGGTCGTGGTCGAGGATTGGCGGGTGCGCGGCGCCGGCCACGCCTGGTCCGGGGGCCGCCCCGACGGCAGCTACACGGATCCCGAGGGGCCCGACGCGTCCCGGGCGATGCTCGACTTCTTCGCCGAGCACCGGCTGGGACCGGCGGGGCGCCCGTAAGGGGTTTCCGGAGGGCCGCGCGCTGGCGGGTTGTCAGGGCGCGGCCCTGCTGTATCGCAGGGCGCTGCCCTGCTCCCCCAAAAGGTCCCGGACCTTTTGCATCCAGGACCTCCCCAGGACCTCCCATGAGCACCACCCCCGCGCCGATCCCGACCCTCCAGGGCCTCGCCGAGGTCGCCGACCGGTACGACCTGATCCTCTGCGACGTCTGGGGCGTGCTGCACGACGGCCAGACGGCCCACACGGCCGCCGGCGAGGCGCTGATCCGCTTCCGCGGCCTCCCGGGCGCGCGGCCGCGCCGGGTCGTCCTCGTCTCGAACGCGCCCCGGCCCGGCGACGGCGTCGGCCGCATCCTCGACCGGTTCGGCGTGCCGCGGGAGGCCTACGATGCGATCCTGACCTCGGGCGACCTCACCCACGACCTGATCGCCGCGCGCCCGGGTGCCCGGATCCGGCATCTCGGGCCGGAGCGCGACCTCGGCATCTTCCAGGGGCTCGACCTCAGCCTCGTCCCGGAGGCGGAGGCCGACCTCGTCGTCTGCACCGGCCTGTTCGACGACCGCAGCGAGACCCCCGACGATTACCGGCCGGAGCTGGAGCGCCTCGCCGCCCGCGGGCTGACGATGATCTGCGCCAATCCCGACCTCGTCGTGGAGAGCGGCAACCGCCTGATCCCCTGCGCGGGCCTGCTCGCGGCGGCCTACGCGGAGATCGGCGGCCCCGTGGTCTACGCCGGCAAGCCGCACCGCCCGGTCTACGAGGCGGCGCTCGCCAAGGGGGCAGCGCTCACCGGGGCGGCGCTCGCCGGGGCCCCGGTGGACCCGGCGCGGGTCCTGGCGATCGGCGACGCGATCCGCACCGACATCGCCGGCGCCCGCGGCGTCGGCATCGCCAGCCTGCTGGTGGCCCGCGGCATCCACGCGGAGGAACTCGGCGTCACGGCCGCGCATCACCGCCTGGGCGACGTGGCGGAATGGCTCGGCCGGCAGGCGGTGCATCCGGACGCGGTGATCGAGCGGCTGGTCTGGTAGCGGCCGGTCCTCCGAGGCGGGCCCTTCGAGGCGGGTCCTGCGCGTATTGCCGCCAGTCTAACCCCCTGAAATCCCCGACAAGCTTGACACCGCGCGGGAAATTGCGTGGATTCGCGCGTGTGAATCGGTCCCGCGCGCAGCAATCAGCCCCGACATTCGCCTCACGCGTCGGGCGATTCGACCGGAAGACCTGCCCGATGGCGGCGCGCGCGACGATCGGAACCGGCGAGACGGCGGGTCTTACGTGACCCTCGTCTCCGGACTGCCCGATTTCCTGCTCTATCTCGGCACCGCGACCGGGCTGATCGGCTTCTATCTGCTGATCTACACCCTCGCCACCGCGCACAACGAGCTCGCGCTGATCCGCCGGGACGTGACGGCGGCCGCCGTCGCGCTGGGCGGGAGCCTGGTCGGCTTCACCCTGCCGCTGGCGGTGGCGATCTACAACGCGCGGTCGCTGCTCGACTGCCTGATCTGGGGGCTGATCGCCCTGGTGATCCAGATCGCGATCTACTGGCTCGTGCGCCTCGCGGTGCCGGACCTGTCGCGGCGCATCGAGGAGGATCGCGCCGCCGCCGCGATCCTCCTCGGCGCGGCCTCGCTGGCGGGCGGCGTCGTGAACGCCGCCTCGATGACCTATTGAGGCGCCGGTGAAGGAGACCGCGCCACGTCCCGACGCAGCCTCCGATGCAGCCTCCGGCGACGCCGCCTGCGGGCCCGGGGCCGGCTTCGCCGCTGCCCGCCGCTCCAAGCGCTCGGCCGCCGTGTCGCTGGTCCTGGTCGCGGGCGCCGGCGCGGCCGCCCTGACGCTCGGCGGCCTCGACCCGTCCCAGCGCGAGGAGGAGGCGCTCGTCTACGGGACGCTCGGCGCCTGCATCGCCCAGCAGCTGCGCGGCGCCGAGGCCTGCATCGCCGCCTACACGAGCGCGCAGGAGACCTACGCGGCGACGGCGCCGCGCTACGAGACCGAGGCCGATTGCCAGCGCCACCACGGAACCGGCGGCTGCACCCCGGGCGCGCAGGTCACGGAGGCCGCACGCGGCCGCTACCTGCCGGTGATGGCCGCCTTCATGATGGGGCGCACGGACGCGCAGGACCTGCCGGTCCAGCCGCTCTACCCGCACGCGCCTGAGGAGGAGCGCGACGAGGCCGGGGCCGCGACGGCCGGGCACGGGGGCGGCTACTGCACCGGTGCGGGCGGGCGGGTCGCCTACGCGGGCGGCGCCTCGCGGGTCCACGTCCCCGCCTCGGTCGCCCGCACCACGAGCGCGACCCCGCGCACGATCAGCCGCGGCGGCTTCGGCGGCACCGGGCGGGCGACGGCGTTCTCCGGAGGCTCGGGCGGCCGCGCGGGTGGGTTCGGGGGCGGGTTCGGGGGCGGCTGATGCGCCGCGTGCCGGTCCCGGAGCGGCCCGACTGGCGCCAGCACGCCGCGCGGGCCGGCTTCACCTTCCACACGTTCGACGGCGCCCCCTACTGGGACGAGAGCGCCTACTACGCCTTCGGCCTCGCGGAGATCGAGGACGCCATCGAGGCGCCGAGCGCCGCGCTGCACGACCTCTGCCTCGCCTTCGTGGACCGGGCGGTTCGGGACGCGGCGATCCTCGCCTCGCTGCGGATCCCCGAGCACGCCTGGGACGCGATCCGGGCGAGCTGGGCGCGGCGCGATCCCAGCCTCTACGGGCGCTTCGACTTCAGTTACGGGGGCGACGGGCCGGCCAAGCTCCTCGAGTACAACGCCGACACGCCCACCGCCCTCTACGAGAGCGCGGTCTTCCAGTGGCTCTGGCTGGAGGACGGGCTGGCGCGGGGGCACCTCCCCGCCGGCGCCGACCAGTTCAACACCCTGCACGAGGCGCTGGTGGCGCGCCTCGCCGCCGTGGCGCCCCCGGAGGGCGTCGCCTTCGCGGGCTTCCCCGACGCGCCGGAGGATCGCGGCACGCTGGCCTATCTCCAGGACTGCGCGCTCCAGGCCGGCCGCCCCGCTCCCTTCCTGCCGGTCGAGGCGATCGGGCTCGACGCGGACGGGCGCTTCGTGGACGCGGCCGGCGCCCCGATCGGCTGCCTGTTCAAGCTCTACCCGTGGGAGTGGATGTTCGCCGACCCGTTCGGCCGCGCGGTCGGCGCGGCCGCGACCCGGTTCCTGGAGCCGCCCTGGAAGGCGGTTCTCTCCAACAAGGGGCTGCTGGCCCATCTCTGGGCGATGGCGCCGGGCCATCCCAACCTGCTGCCGACCTATTTCGAGGAGGACCCGGCCAAGGCCGCGCTGGGCCGGAGCTTCGTGAAGAAGCCCCTCTACGGGCGCGAGGGCGCCAACGTGCTGATCGTGCGCGACGGCGCCGTCGCGGCGCGCGACGAGGGGCCCTACGGCGGCGAGGGCTACGTGCGGCAGGCCCTGGCGGAGCTGCCCGATTTCGCGGGCCGCCGCGCGCTGGTCGGCAGCTGGATGGTCGGCGACCGGCCCGCCGGCCTGTGCCTGCGCGAGTCGGACGGCCTCATCACCACCGACCGGGCCCGGTTCGTGCCGCACCTCATCGATCCGTGACCGGGTCCCGAGCCGCCGCGGCTCACCGGCCCAGCGCCGCGAGCTCCCGCCGCATGTTCGACCGCGCCGGCCCCTCCAGCGCCGCCCGGGCCCGGGCGGTGACGAACAGCGGCCGGCCGGATGCGAGGGCGCCCCGCAGGAAGGCGGCGCGGCCCTGCCGGTAGGCGGCCGCGCCCACGACCGGGACGAATTCCCGCGCCACGCCGGCGGCGTAGCCGTCGTAGGCGGCGGGCGCCGCCCCCAGGATCGCCATGTCCAGGTCGAGGAAGGTCGCGACGTCCGCGGCGAGCGCGGCCGGGAGACCGTCCGGGACGGCGTGCCGCTCGGTCGCCAGGATCATCGTCTCGGCCGCCGCCAGCGCGGGCGCCGGGACCGCGCCCTCCGGCAGCGCCCGCAGGAGCGCCGCGCTGCGGCGCTCGTTGTCCGGGGCGCCCGGCCGGTAGACGGCGTCGTGGAACCAGATCGCCAGTTCAACCGCGTCGGGATCGTGGAACGTCCCGCGGCGGGCGCGGAACGCCTCCAGGAGCGCGTCGATATGCGCTTGGCCGTGATAGACGCGCTGCGGCTCGGCCAGCCGGTCGCGCAGGTCAGCCAGGATGCGGGGGTGGCCGTCGAGCATCGGCCGATCCTCTACCCGATCCGCCTTCGCGGGACGAGACGGCCTCGCGCCGCCTGTCCGGGAAGACGCTCCGGGCACCCGCGATGGACTTCCCGGCCTCGCGCTCCGACGCCCCGCGAGATCATCGTCCCCGCGACGATGATCGGGGATGTGATCGTCGAACGCTCCGATAGACGCGCCGCTGTCGATCCCGAGAGATCTATTGGGCGCGATCGACCCGATCCCGCGTCTGGTCTTCGCGCGGAACGCCGGCTACAGGGGCAGAACCATCCGGAGGATCCCCAGCGCCCATGAGAGCGACGAGCCTGAGAACGACGACTTGGTTGATGCTGACGGCGCTGCTCGCCGCCGCCCCGGCCCGTGCGCAGGCCCCCGCGCAGGCCCCTGCCCCGGCACCGGCGGGGCCGGCGACCAAGCCCGAGAGCGATCCGGCTCAGGAGACGATCCGCAAGCTCAACGCCTATGTCGGGCTCCTCAACCGGACCCTGCGGGCGCAGGAATCGCTCGGCCGCTATCAGAGCTGGGTCAACATGAAGACCGGTCCGACCGGCCGCGAGCGGATCATCTACGGCCTCTACGGGCTCTACGACGTGCGCGGCGAGATCGCGAAGGCGGAGGCCGCGACGGCGCAGCCGCCCGCGATGCCGGACCTCGACGGCGCCGTGAAGACCTACATCGCCGCCTATCAGGCGCTCGCCCCGACGGTCACCGAGGCGGAGGGCTACTACGAGCGGCAGGATTACCGCGCGGACAAGATGGAGCAGGGCAAGGCGCTCCACGCCAAGCTCGCCGTCGCGGGGCCGGCCTTCCTGGCGGCGCGCGCCAAGGTCGACGCCGCGCTGCGGGTCGAGAAGGAGAGGAGCGACGCGCTGGAACTCGCCGCCATCGAGGCGCGGGAGGGCCGCAAGGCGCGCTGGCACGTCGCGAACGTGATGACCGCCTGCCGCAAGGTCATGGACCTGCTGCCCACCGACGCCAAGCCGGTCGTCGACATGGCGGCCTTCGACGCCGCGCTCGGGCGCTACGCCGTCGCCGTGAAGGACATGGACGGGTACAGCGCCGCCAACCCGAACTCCTTCCACGTGTTCGAGAGCCGGCCGCGCGCGCTCCTGGGCAAGCTGCGCGAGTTCGACGACAAGCTCGCCAAGGCCAGGGGCGACGCCCGGCGCGGCGCCGGGCGCGACGTGACCTGGATCGTGAACGACTACAACATGATGGTGTCGACCGCGCAGACGGCCACGACCTTCTCGCGGTGACCGGGGGCGTCCGGGACCCGGGCCCCCGTCAGCGGGCGCTCCGGCCCGGTTCCGTCAGCCGCAGCGAGGTCGCGGCCGCGGTGACGGCCGCCTGCCAGCGCGCCTGCTCGGCCGCGGGGTAGCGGACGCGCAGGGTGACGAAGGCGCCGCCGCGCCCGCCCGCCAGCAGGGTCTTCCGATACAGGATCCCGGCCGCCGTCGTGCAGGAGAGCACGATCCAGCCGGGCTTGCGCGCCGCGTATTCCGGCGGCTGCCGCAGGCAGGTCTTCCGGTCCGCGGCCACGACGGCGTCGAGATCCTGGTCGAGCACGTCGTTCAGGCCCGACACCGTCAGGTGCAGGTGGCCGTCGGCCGAGCGGAAGGCCTGCCCGTCGCCGTTGTCCGGCGGCGGCTCCGCGACGAGGTCGGCGGGCACGTCGACGGAGAAGCCGAAACGGGCGTTGACCACGTGGCGCAGCGCCGGCGTGTCCGGCAGCGCCCGGCTCCAGTCGCGCCGGACCTGCGCGATCCGCGCGGTGTAGGCCCGCGTCAGGCAGGCCGTGTCCGGGCAGGCATCGCGGACCCGCGCGCGCCAGCGCGCGTGGTCCTCGCCGAAGGTGTCGATCGCCTGGCCGGTCTCGCCGTCGACCCCGCGCGTCTCGCCCACGATCCGGTCGAACAGGCGCCTGAGTTCCTCGTCCAGCCGCGTCAGGGCGGGGTCGGCACAGATCAGCGTCTCGACCCTGTCCCGGATCCCGGCGCAATCCGGCGCCGCCCGGGCGGCGCCGGTGCCGAGCGCACAGACTGCGCCGACGAGGCCGGATCGGAGGATCGATCGGGGGAACGATCGCGGGCTCAGGCGCGCCGGACGGGCTTGGCTACGCACGGATATCCTCCTGTGGCGGTCTGGACGCGATCGGCCGTCGGGCCTTCCGGATCCGGGCAGGATGGCGCGCCGCCGCTCATCGGCCCGTCGTGGTCTTGAGCATCAGGATGTCGATGTCGCGCCGAGGCACGTAATCCGTCACGACGCTCTCGAAGGTCGTCGGGCCGGTCTTGCGGAGTCCGGTGGCGCAGAACGACACGAGCGTCGTCGGGTCGCCCTTGTCCACGGTCAGCTTGAACGTGCCGATCGGCCCGGCCCAGTTGCCGCCGGAGGTGATCACGTAGGACAGGTACTGCTCGAAGGCCTGCACCCCCTGCCCGCCCGCCGCCGCGATCCTGCGGGCGAGCCCCTGGGCCGCCTTCAGGAAGGCCGCGTCCGTGCAGTATTTCCGCGCGTACTCGGCCTTCTCGTCGGCGCCCTCGGTCGGGGTCCCGAACGACAGGCTGGAGAGGCCGCCGACGCCCGGAACGTAGCTCTGCCGGACGACGACGTCGCGGCCCGCCGGGAAGACCTGCCGGCGCCAGAACTTCGACCGCAGGGTCCAGACCGGGAACAGGCTCGTCGTGCCCTTGCCCATGTCCTGGGGCTCCAGGAGGCCGTCCGCCACGAGGCCGCGGCGCTGATCGGCGCCCAGGGCGGCCAGCGCGGCCTCGGTCGCCTCGACCGTCGGGACGAGGGGGATGCCGAGGCTCCGCAGCCGCCCGGTCACCTCGACCTCCGGCTTGCCGGCCGGCGTGACGAAGGCGCGCTGCTCGACCTGCGAGTCGACCGGCCGGCCGTCGACCTCGGTGGTGAAACGGAGGAAGTTGTCGTGCTTCGGGTCGGCGATGCTCAGCATCGCGTCGGGACCCCCGGAGATGTCGGGCATCGGGAACGCGATCGTCGTCTCGACGTCCCGGTCGGTCAGGTTGCGGAAGCGGTAGACGATCCGCACCGCCTTCTCGGACAGGAAGAGGTCCTCGGAGACGAGGGCGATCCGGTCCGTCTTCTCCAGGACGAGACCGCCGGTCGCGAGGGTCGCGACGCTGTCGTCGGCCCGGGCCGGACGCGGCAGGGCCGACGACAGAGCCGTCGACAGGGCCGCCGACAGGATCACCGGCAGGAGCAGGGTCAGGCGCGGGATGCGGGTCGTGGATGGGATTCGCACGGCTGTCGGGCTCGCGGGTTGGATCCGTCGGTGCGGGGCGGGGTGAGAACCGGCGCGTCGCCGGTCAGCGATCGGCGGGCGGGTCTCGGACGATCCGGTCACGCCTCCGGCTCAGTCGCGGAGCGGGCTCGGCAACCGTCGGTCCCGGTGGGAGACGGGCCTCGATCCGCCGCCCCAGGGCGGTGAGCGCTTCGGCGAAGGCGTCATCGGTCGCGGCACACCATCCTCCCCGCGGCGCGCCCGCACGCGCACCGCCGAATCTCGGACGGACCGAATGGAAGCTTTCGGGCAGAGTTGAGGCCGACCGAGAGGGCCATGTCAGGTCGAGGCGTCAGGTCGAGGCGTCAGGTCGAGGCTGTGAGAAGACACCGCCGTCGGCGGCCGCGCGCGATTGCGCCGCCGCGACCGTTCGGTCTATCGGCTGCCCGGGATGGCCGGCGGCCCCGGGCGCCGGCTCGATCCGCGACGATCTGCGAGGAGCGCCCCGTGCCAGCCGAAGACGCCCCGATCGGCCGCTTCCCGATCCCCCGCCTGGAGACGCTGCCGGACGACATCCGCGCGCGGATCGAGGCGGTGCAGGAGAAGTCCGGCTTCATCCCGAACGTGTTCCTGGTGCTCGCCCACCGTCCGGACGAGTTCCGGGCCTTCTTCGCCTACCACGACGCGCTCATGGACAGGCCGGGCAACCTGACCAAGGCCGAGCGCGAGATGATCGTGGTGGCGACCTCGGCCATCAACCAGTGCCAGTACTGCGTGATCGCCCACGGGGCGATCCTCCGGATCCGCGCCAAGGATCCGCTGATCGCCGACCAGGTGGCGATCAACTACCGCAAGGCCGACATCACCGACCGGCAGAAGGCGATGCTCGACTTCGCCATGCTGGTCAGCCAGTCCGCCCACCAGATCGGGGAGGCCGCGTTCGCGGCGCTCAGGGCCCACGGCTTCGACGACGCGGATGCCTGGGACATCGCCGCCATCGCGGCCTTCTTCGGCCTGTCGAACCGGCTGGCGAACGTCAGCAATATGCGGCCCAACCCGGAATTCTACGCGATGGGGCGCGGCTGACGGCGCGGCGTCCCTCGCCGCCGGCGAGCGGACCGCCGGAGCGGGTTCCGGGTGTCCACCATCCCTTCACAGGGCTCGGCGCCCCGCGGGACCGCCGGAGCCCCGCCGTGCGACCTGGCGTCGCGCGCGGGGAGCGGATGAAACGGCTCCGGCCCTCTGAGCCCGGTCGCGACCGCGCGCGGGGACGCGGCGCGGACGGGGCGCGCCGTCCTTACCAGTGCTTTAAGCCTATAGGAGCCGCCCGGTCCGGCTGTTAACAGGCGTTAAATTTTGTGGCCGACCCGGTGAGGGGGCGAATCCCGGCTTGAACCTTCGAAGCGGCGCGGCCCAGCGTCTCGACCTGACCGCGTGCGATCGCGAGCCCATCCACATCGTCGGCAGCGTCCAGCCGCACGGGTTCCTGCTCGGCCTCGAGGCCCGGTCCCTCACCATCGTCCAGGCGAGCGCCAACGCCCCCGCGGCGGCCTCCGTCGGCACCGTCCTCGACGCGGCCCTGCCCGACCTCGCGGCCGTCGTCCGCCACCACCTGGAGGCGGCGGAGCCCCAGGACGGCGCCCTCTATCTCCGGACGGTGACGCTGGAGACCGCCGGCGGGCGCCAGGCCTACGAGGTCGCGGCCCACCGGGTCGACGAACTCGTCGTGCTGGAGCTGGAGGAGATCGACGCGGCCGCGGCCGAGATCGGCGTCGACGTGCTCACTCCGCGCCTGCGGGCCTTCGTCGAGCGCCTGCAGACCGCCCGCACCGTCGAGGACCTCTGCCAGTTCGTCGCCGAGGACATCCGCCAGATCACCGGCCTCGACCGGGCCCTGGTCTACCGGTTCGACCGCGACTGGCACGGCACGGTGCTGGCGGAGGCCGGCAACGGCGTCCTGCCCTCCTACCTCGACCTGCGCTTCCCCGCCTCCGACATCCCGGCCCAGGCGCGCGAGCTCTACCGCCGGAACCGGCTGCGCATCATCCCGGATGCCGGCTACGTCCCCGTGCCGATCCGGCCGGCCACCACGCCCTCCGGCAAGCCGCTGGACCTCAGCCAGTCGGTGCTGCGCTCGGTCTCGCCGGTCCACGTCGAGTACATGCGCAACATGGGCACGATGGCGTCCATGTCGGTGTCGATCCTCGTCGACGGCGCCCTCTGGGGCCTGATCTCCTGCCACAACCGCGCGCCCAGGCGCGTGCCCCTCCAGGCGCGCAATGCCTGCGACGTGCTCACCCAGATCTTCGCCCTGCAGCTCTCGGCCCGCGAGCGCGGCGCCCAGTCCGAGAAGCGGCTG
Organism: Methylobacterium sp. NPDC080182; assembly: GCF_050281105.1. Taxonomy (NCBI): domain Bacteria; kingdom Pseudomonadati; phylum Pseudomonadota; class Alphaproteobacteria; order Hyphomicrobiales; family Methylobacteriaceae; genus Methylobacterium; species Methylobacterium sp. NPDC080182. The sequence goes on along the minus strand of NZ_JBNNWO010000009.1, from coordinate 121,325 downwards.
GCGCTGGGCGCCGTGCAGGCGCGCCTCCTCGCGTTCATGGCCGAGGAGGACAGCTTCGTCGACGGCCTGCTCAACCACCCCGACGACGTCCTGGCCCTGGTGGACGCGACCGGCGCCGCGGTGGTCACGGCGGACCGCTGCCGGCTGCTCGGGGCGACGCCGACCGAGCGCGAGGTCCGCGCCCTCTATCGGTGGCTGTCCGAGCGCGAGGATGCCGAGGAGGTCTTCGTCTCCGAGGCCCTGTCGGAGGCGTTCCCGGCCGCCGCCGCCTTCGCCGACCGGGCGAGCGGCCTCCTGGCGATCTCGGTCTCGAAGAAGTACGCGAGCTACATCCTCTGGTTCAGGCCCGAGGTCGTGCGGACGGTGAAGTGGGGCGGCAACCCCGTGAAGGCCGTCCGGCCCGACCCGGAGGGCGGCCCGGACCGGCTGCACCCGCGCAAGTCGTTCGAGATCTGGAAGGAGACCGTGCAGGGCCGCTCCCTGCCCTGGTCCGACCCGGAGGTGGAGGCCGCCAAGGACCTGCGCGCCTCGGTGCTCGGCATCGTGCTCCGCCGGGCCGAGGAGCTCGCCGCCATGAGCGAGGAGCTGCAGCGCTCGAACAAGGAGCTGGAGGCGTTCTCGTACTCGGTCAGCCACGACCTGCGCGCGCCGTTCCGCCACATCGTCGGCTACGCGAACCTGCTCAAGACCCGCGAGGGCGCCCAGCTCTCCGACAAGGGCCGGCACTACGTGGAGACGATCATCGAGGCGGCCTTCTCGGCCGGCACCCTGGTCGACAGCCTCCTGAGCTTCTCGCAGATGGGCCGGCACGCCCTCAACAAGGTCTGGGGCGACATGAACGCCCTGGTCGAGGAGGTCCGCCGGAAGGTCCTGCGCGACGTCACCCCCGACCGGACCCTCCGCTGGGAGATCGCGCCGCTGGGCCGCGCCTACGCCGACCCGGTGATGCTGCGGCTCGTCATCGAGAACCTGCTGTCGAACGCCGTGAAGTACACCCGCGGCACCCCGGAGGCGGTGATCGCGATGGGCAGCCTCCCGCCCCGGGAGGGCGAGGCGGTCTACTACGTGCGCGACAACGGCGCCGGGTTCGACATGGCCTACGTCGACAAGCTGTTCGGCGTGTTCCAGCGGCTGCACCGGGTCGAGGAGTTCGAGGGCACGGGCATCGGCCTCGCCAATGTCCGGCGCATCGTCGAGCGCCACGGCGGCCGGACCTGGGCCGAGGGCAGGCTCGGCGCGGGCGCCACCTTCTACTTCACCCTGCCCATCCGGGAGGAGGCGCACTGATGGCGGGACTGAAGCCCATCCTCCTGGTCGAGGACAACCCGAACGACATCGAGCTGACGCTGGCGGCGCTCGAATCGAGCCAGCTCGCCAACGAGATCGTCATCTGCCGCGACGGCGCCGAGGCCCTCGACTTCATCTACCGGCGGGGCGCGCACGAGAAGCGGCAGGCCCAGGACCCCGCGGTGGTCCTGCTCGACCTGAAGCTGCCGAAGGTCGACGGCCTGGAGGTGCTCGCCAAGATCAAGGGCGACCCAGTCACCCGCCAGGTGCCGGTGGTGATGCTGACCTCGTCCCGCGAGGAGACCGACCTCGTGCGCTCCTACGATCTCGGGGTGAACGCCTTCGTGGTGAAGCCGGTCGCCTTCGAGGAGTTCTTCGCGGCGATCAAGGAGATCGGCGTGTTCTGGGCCCTCCTCAACGAGCCGCCGCCGTACCGGGGAGGCTGGCCATCGAACGCGTGATCGGACCTTCCGCGGGGCCGCTGCGCATCCTCCACCTGGAGGACAGCGACCTCGACGCCGAGCTGATCGAGGCCGAGCTGGAGACCCTCGGGCATCCGCTCGCGATCGAGCGGGTGATGACCCGCGACGCCTTCGCGCGCGCGGCGGTCGCCGGCCGGTACGACCTGATCCTCGCGGACTACGTCCTGCCGACCTTCGACGGCGTGAGCGCCCTCGGCATCGCCCGGACGCAGTGCCCCGACACGCCGTTCATCTTCTGCTCGGGCACGCTCGGCGAGGATGTCGCCGTCGAGGCCCTGAAGAACGGCGCCACCGACTACGTCGTCAAGCAGCGCCTCGACCGGATGCCGCGCACGATCGTCCGGGCGCTGACCGAGGCGCGGGCGCGCGCCGACAAGCGCGAGGCCGAGGCCGCCCTGCAGGCGCTCAACGAGACGCTGGAGGTGCGCATCGCCGAGCGGACTCGGGAACTCGCGACGGCGAACGAGGCCCTCCAGGCCCAGATCGTCGAGCGGGAGCGGGCGGAGGACGCCCTGCGGCTCGCCCAGCGCCTGGACGCGGTCGGGCAGCTCACGAGCGGCGTCGCGCACGACTTCAACAACCTGCTGACGGTGATCGCCGGCAACATCGAGTTCCTGGAGAAGGCCGTCTCCGACACCCGCTCGAAGCGCCGCCTCGCCATGATGCGCGGGGCCGCCGAGCGCGGCGCCCGGCTCACCGCGCAGCTCCTCGCCTTCTCCCGGCGCCAGCGTCTGGAGCCGACGCCGGTCAGCCTGAACCAGACGGTCGCCTCGATGCGCGACCTGCTGCAGAGCTCGATCGGCGGCGCGGTCCGCATCGAGACGACCCTTCAGCCCGACCTGTGGCCGGCCCTGATCGACGCCACCCAGATCGAGCTCGTGATCCTCAACCTCGCCATCAACGCCCGCGACGCGATGGCGGTGGGCGGCCGGCTCGCCATCGAGACCGCCAATGTCAGCGTCACCGGGGCGCCGACGCGACCCGAGCAGCCGGCGCCCGGCGCCTACGTCATGGTGGCGGTGAGCGACACCGGCACCGGGATGACGCCGGACGTGCTGGCCCGGGTGTTCGAGCCGTTCTTCACCACCAAGGAGGTCGGCAAGGGATCGGGTCTCGGGCTCGCCCAGGTCTACGGCTTCGTCAAGCAGTCCGGCGGCGGCATCCGCATCGACACGGTCGCGGGCGAGGGCACCTCGATCAAGGTCTACCTGCCCCGGGCCGCGGAGCCGGAGGGCGCCGCGGCCCGCCTGCCCGCCGCGGCCGAGGCCGCGCGGACGCATCCGCCCGGGAGCGGCCCCCGGCTCCTGGTGGTCGACGACGACGCCGAGGTGCGCGAGGTGACGACGACCCGCCTCAGCGAGGCCGGCTACGCGGTCCGCGAGGCGGCCTCCGGCCTCCAGGCCTTGGCCGCCCTCGAGGCGGATCCGGGGGTCGACCTCGTCGTGATGGACTTCGCCATGCCGGGCATGAACGGGGCCGAGACGGCCCTGGAGGTCCGGAAGCGCTGGCCGGCGCTGCCGGTCCTGTTCGTCACCGGCTTCGCCGACACCACCGCCCTGACAGAGGCCGGCGCCGTCGGCCCCGACGCGATCGTGCTGAAGCCGTTCCGCGTCGGGGAGCTCGAGGGCAAGGTCGCCGCCGCCCTGGCGGCCCGCCCGACCGCGCAGCTCCGCCTGATCTCGGGCCGCGACAGGAGCGCCTGAGGCGCTTCCAGGGCGTCCTCCACACGGGTCGCGGCCGTCGGAGGGCCCGACTTGATCGATGCGGTTGCACAGGCCCGCGCGCTGGGGCACCGATGGGTCTGCGGGCACCGTACGGCCCCTCCGCGCCGGTGCGAGGCCGCCCTGTCAGCCGGCCCCGCGGCCGGGACGGTGGCGCCAGGCGGAGGGGTGCCCATCGTGGAGCCTGTCCCTGTCCCATGTCTGAGACCGTCAGGACCGCGGATCTGCCCTTCCTCGCGGAGGGCGGGGCGATGGGCGCCCGGATGCGCGCCCACGACTGGTCCGGCTCGCCGCTCGGGCAGCCGGACGGCTGGGCGCCGTGCCTGCGGGCGACGCTGAGCCTGATCCTCGGCTCGCGATTCCCGATGTTCGTGGCGTTCGGGCCCGACCTCGTCTTCCTCTACAACGACGCCTACGCGGAGATCCTGGGCGACAAGCATCCCGCGGCGCTCGGCGCGCGCTTCCGCGACGTCTGGCCGGAGATCTGGCCGGAGATCGGGCCCCTGATCGACCGGGCGCTCGCCGGCGCGGCGACGTGGTCCGAGAACATGCCCCTGACCATGAACCGGCACGGCTACGACGAGCCGACCTGGTTCACCTTCTCGTACGCGCCGGTGCGCGACGAGGCGGGCCGGGTCGCCGGCATGTACTGCGCCTGCACAGAGACGACCGGCCGGGTCCTGGCCGAGGAGCGCCTGCGCGAGGCGGAGGCCCGGATCCGGGCGCTCACCGACCACCTCCCGGGCGGCTACGTCTACCAGCTCGCCACGGGCCCGGACGGCGCGGACCGGCGCTTCCTCTACGTCTCGCAGGGCTTCGAGCGCATGACCGGCGTGGCGGCCGAGGCGGTCCTCGCCGACCCCTCCGTCGCCTACGACCTGATCCTGCCGGAATACCGCGGCGGCATCGCCGAGGCCGAGGCCGCCGCGATCCGCGACGTCGCGCATTTCGACGTCGAGGCGCCGATGCGCCGTCCCGACGGCAGCCGCGTCTGGACGCGCATCATCTCGGCCCCCCGCCGCGTCGGCGACGCGCTGGTCTGGGACGGGCTGCACCTCGACGACACGGTGCGCCGCCGGACCGAGGAGCAGCTGCGGGAGAGCGAGCGGCGCCTGCGGCTGGCGACCGAGGCGGCCGAGATCGGCCTCTGGGACGTCGACGTCGTCGCCGACACCCTGTTCTGGCCGGCGCGGGTCAAGGCGATGTTCGGGATCTCGGCCGACGTGCCGGTCTCGATGGCCGACTACTACGCGGGCCTGCATCCCGAGGACCGGGACGCCACGAGCGCGGCCTACGCCTCCGCCCTCAATCCCGCGCGGCGCGCCCTCTACGACGTCGAGTACCGCACCGTCGGCAAGGAGGACGGCGTCGTCCGCTGGGTCGCCGCCAAGGGGCGCGGGATCTTCGAGGGCGAGCGCTGCGTGCGGGTGATCGGCACGGCGCTCGACATCACCGCCCGCAAGCAGGCCGAGGAGGCCCTGCGCGCCAGCGAGGCGCAGTTCCGCGTCCTGTCGCAGGTGCTGCCGAATTTCGTCTGGGCGGCCGATGCCGGCGGGGCGGCGGACTGGTTCAACGAGCGCGTCTACGCCTATGCGGGCCTGCAGCCCGGCACCCTCGACGGGGCGGGATGGCGCGGGATCATCCATCCCGACGATCAGGATCGGGTTTCCGGGGAGTGGCGGGCGGCCGTCCAGACGCGGACCGACTACCAGTCCGAGTACCGCCTGCGGCGCGCCGACGGGGCCTATCGCTGGTTCCTGGCCCGGGCGCAGCCGGTCCTCGGCGCCGACGGCGCGGTCGTTCGCTGGGTCGGCACCAGCACCGACATCGACGACCAGAAGCGGCTCATGGCCGAACTCGTGCGCTTCAACGAGACCCTGGAGCAGCGCGTGGCCGAGCGCACGGCCGAGCACGACCGGGTCTGGCGCAACTCGCGCGACCTACTGGTCGTGGTCGGGGCCGACGGCATCTTCCGCGCGGTCAATCCGGCCTGGCAGACGATTCTCGGGCACGAGCCGGCCGAGGTTGTGGGCCGCAGCTTCCTGGACTTCATCTGGCCCGAGGATGCGGACCTGACCCAGGAGGCGCTCGAGGCCGCCGCCGCCGCGCGCGACCTCACCGATTTCGAGAACCGCTACCGGCACAAGGACGGAACCCCGCGCCTGATCTCCTGGCGCACCTCCGTCGAGGGCGATCGCGTCTACGCCTACGGTCGCGACGTCACCGCCGAGAAGGCCCAGGCCGAGGCGCTCCGGCACGCCGAGGAGGCGCTGCGGCAGTCGCAGAAGCTGGAGGCGGTGGGCCAGCTCACGGGCGGCGTGGCGCACGACTTCAACAACCTGCTGACCATCATCCGCTCGTCGGTGGACTTCCTGCGCCGGCCGGATCTCGCGGAGGAGCGCCGGTCCCGCTACCTCAACGCCGTGTCGGAGACGGTGGACCGCGCGGCCAAGCTGACCGGGCAGCTCCTCGCCTTCGCCCGGCGCCAGGCGCTCAAGCCCGAGACCCTCGACGTCGGGGCGCGGCTGCGCGGCGTGGCCGACCTGCTCGACACGGTCACGGGCGCCCGCATCACGGTCGTGACCGAGCTGCCGGACAATCCCTGCTTCGTCCGGGTCGACCTCAGCCAGTTCGAGACCGCCCTGGTCAACATGGCGGTGAACGCCCGGGACGCGATGGACGGCGCGGGCACGCTGACCCTGCGCCTGCGCTGCGGCGCGGCGCTGCCGCCGATCCGCGGCCATGCCGGCGCCGCCGGCCCGTTCGCGGCGATCGACCTCGCCGATACCGGCGCCGGCATCGGGCCCGACGTCCTGTCCCGGGTGTTCGAGCCGTTCTTCACCACCAAGGAGGTCGGGAAGGGCACGGGCCTCGGCCTGTCCCAGGTCTTCGGCTTCGCCAAGCAGTCCGGCGGCGACGTCGCGGTCGAGAGCGCGCCCGGCCGCGGCGCCACCTTCACGCTCTACCTGCCGCAGGTCGAGCCCGAGGCGTCCTGCGAGGCCGCCGCCGCGGAGACGGCCGCGCTCGATCCCGGCGGCGCGGGGCAGCGCGTGCTGGTGGTGGAGGACAACATCGAGGTCGGCCGCTTCGCCACGCAGATCCTGGAGGATCTCGGCTACGCGACGACCTGGGCGGCCAATGCCGAGGAGGCGCTGGAGCAGCTCGGCGCCGACGGCGCGGCCTTCGACGCCGTGTTCTCCGACGTGGTCATGCCCGGCATGGGCGGGATCGCGCTGGCCCGGCTCCTCCGGCGACGGATGCCGCACCTGCCGGTGGTGCTGGCCTCCGGCTACAGCCACGCCCTCGCCCAGGAGGGGATCCGCGAGTTCGAGCTGCTGCCCAAGCCCTACTCCGCCGACCAGGTCTCGCGCGTGCTGCGCAAGGTCGTCGGCGCGCGGCGGAGGCGGCCGAGGGGCGGGCAGCCGGGCGGGCAGCCCTGACGCGGCGGGGCGCTGCCGGGACCAGCGGAGACCTGACAGAGACCTGACAGAGACCTGACAGAGACCTGACAGAGGCCTGACGCCGCAGCCGGGCGGCGACGGGCGGTCCCGGCGCCATGTTCCCGCGGGAGGTTCCGCGTGCGCGGGAGACGCCGCGCCCGCCCCCGGAGGTCCCATGGACAGGGTCATGTACGCGCTCGTCACCCTGGCGGAGGCGGTGCTCGGGATCTTCGGCGTGCGGGCGCTCTACGAGCAGCCCGCCTACGCGGTCGTCGAGCGCCTCGACCGCGGGGTCGAGATCCGGTCCTACGCGCCGCGCCTCGCGGTCGAGACCGACGCGCGCGGCCAGGGCGACGGCGACGCCTTCGGGCGGCTGTTCCGCTACATCACCGGCGCGAACCGGGCGGGCGACCGCATCGCCATGACGGCGCCGGTCGAGAGCGGCGGCCAGCGCATCGCCCAGCCCATCGCCATGACCGTCCCGGTGGAGCGGGACGGCACCGGCACGATGCGGTTCTTCCTGCCCCGCGCGGTGGCGGCGGCCGGGGCGCCGGCCCCGACCGAGCCGGGGGTCCGGCTGGTCGAGGTCCCGGCCGAGCGGATCGCGGCCCTGCGCTTCTCCGGCCGCCTCACCCCGGAGGCGCGGGCCGCGCAGGCGGGCATCCTCGCCGCCGTCCTGGCGGCGGCCGGCCGCGCACCGGCGGGCGCGCCCTTCGTCATGGGCTACGACCCGCCCTTCGCGATCCCGTTCCTGCGCCGGAACGAGGTCGCCGTCCGCCTGCCGCCGCCGTGAGAGCCGGGACCGGTCCTGACGACCCGGCGCGCGGCCTCGGACGCCGCCCCGGAGGACCGGCCCGATTGCGCAATTATCCCGCGATGTCCTTCATAATAATCCCGAAGACTTGCCGCCATCTTCCTCTTTTGTTGTCTTTGCGCCACAGGCCCGATCATTCGAGCCCGCAAGTCGTCCCCCGCAGGGATTAAACAGAATGTGAATTGAGGTCGCGACCCGACCCGAGATCAGTGAGGCGCACGCAGCCGACGCGAAGCGGCGCGTGCCTTCGAATCCAGGTTGGGGGAAGATATGCGGGCCCTGCGAGGCAGCTTGATCGCGTCCGTGGCTCTGTTGCCGGGTGTCGCGCAGGCTCAACAATCCGTCACCCTCGGCGAGATCAGCGTCGTCTCGACGTCGCCGGTGGGTGCGGGCGGCGGCAATTCCAGCGGCGCCCAGAATCTCGATACGCTCGCCCAGGCCGCGCCGACCTTGCCGGCCCCGGCCGGCGGGGTGCGGCTGCGCGGCTCCGAGCAGCCGCTCAACAAGATCCCCAGCACCGTCGAGACCGTCACGGCCCGGCAGATCGAGGTCGATCAGGGCTCCGACAACGTGATCGCCACGCTGGCGCGGCGCACGCCCGGGGTGAACCTCAACGACTCGCAGGGCAATTCGAACCGGGTCGATCTCAGCTACCGCGGCTTCACGGCCTCGTCGGTGCAGGGCGTGCCGCAGGGGCTCGCCGTCTACCAGAACGGCGTGCGCATCAACGAGGCCTTCGGCGACGTCGTCAATTTCGACCTGATCCCGCCGCAGGCGATCCAGCGCATCGACGTGGTCACCGGCAACCCGGTCTTCGGCCTCAACGCCATCGGCGGCGCGGTCAACATCCAGATGAAGAACGGCTTCACCTGGCAGGGCACAGAGATCTCGGCCTGGGGCGGCTCGGACGCGCGCACCGCCGGCTACCTCGAGTACGGCAAGATCTCCGGTCCCTGGAGCTTCTACTTCACCGGCGACGGCCTGAACGACCGCGGCTGGCGCTACCAGAACCCGAGCACGATCGGCCGGCTCTACGCGGATCTCGGCTACCGCTCGCAGGATTCGGAGTTCCACCTGATCGGGCTCGCCGCCCGCAGCTTCTACGGCGCCGCCGCCGCCACGCCGGTGGACTTCACCCATCTCGACCCGCGGGCGATCTTCACCTACCCGCAGACCCAGACGACGCAGGTGGGCACGCTCCAGCTGACCGGCCGGATCGACCTGTCGCCGACCTGGGACCTCGCCGGCAACGCCTATTACCGGCGCTTCAGCGAGTTCTACGTCGACGGCAACCAGGGCAACTTCGAGAATTGCAGCAGCCGCAGCAGCTTCCGGGGCTCGCTCTGCTACCAGGACGACGCGTTCAACGTGAACGCGCCGCCCACCAGCCAGGTGGCGGCGCGCCGGGCCTACGCCAACCAGTTCGCGATCCTCGGCCTGAACAACCAGACGATCCCGTTCGTCCGGAACATCCCGTACGGCACGATCGACACGACCCGGACGGAGGCCGAATCCTACGGCGGCTCGCTCCAGGCCGCCAACCGCGACCGGATCTTCGGCCTGAACAACGCCTTCGTGGTCGGCGGCAGCGTCGACGCCTCGAATTTCTCGTTCAAGTCGGCGAGCCAGCTGGGCGTGATCAACCCGAACCTGTCGATCACCGTCGATCCGAACAACCCGTATTACGGCACGATCCCGGGCCTCGGCACGCCGGACATCCGCACGCTCGGGGCGATCGGCCTCGCGCCGGGCAACGTCAGCGGCTCGACCCTGTATCTCGGCCTCTACGCCACCGACACGCTGGACGTGACCGACCGGCTGTCGCTGACCGGCGGCTTCCGGCTCAACTACGCCCGCATCCAGACCCGGGACCAGACCGGGTTCTCGCCGGACGTCACCGGCGTGCACGAGTACACCAAGGTCAACCCGCTCGCGGGCCTGACCTACCAGTTCGATCCGGCGCTGAACCTCTACGGCGGCTACTCGGAATCGAACCGCGCCCCGACCCCGCTGGAGCTGTCCTGCTCCAGCCCGACCCAGCCGTGCCTGCTGCCGAACTCGCTCGTGGCCGATCCGCCGCTCAAGCAGGTCACCGGCCGGACCTACGAGGCCGGCTTCCGCGGCGTGATCCCGGCCTTCCTGTCGGGCGGCGCCCTCACCTACAAGGCCGGCGTCTACCGCACCGACCTGAGCAACGACCTCTACCAGGTCGCCGTCGCGGGCAACGCCGCCCGCGCCTACTACATCAACGTCCCGGCGACCCGGCGCCAGGGCATCGAGGTCGGCGCCGAGTACGCGGTCACGCCCGACCTGCTGGTCTACGCCAACTACGCCCTGGTCGACGCGACCTTCCAGTTCAACGCGACCCTCTCGTCGCCCAACAACCCGCTGGCGAGCACCGGCGCGGCCGGCGGCGCCGTGGGCGGCGACGTGATCCCGAACGGCGGCATCCGCGTCCGGCCGGGCGACAAGATCCCGCTGATCCCCGATCACCAGATCAAGGCGGGCTTCGAGTACAGCATCACCCCGAACTGGCGCTTCGGCCTCAACGTCTCGGCCTTCTCGTCGTCCTACTACCGGGGTGACGAATCGAACCTCAACCGCAAGCTGCCGGCCTACTACGTGATGAACCTGACGACGAAGTATCAGGTCAGCAAGAACCTGGAGATCTTCGGGCTGATCACCAACCTGACCAACAACCGCTACGCCACGTTCGGCACCTTCGCGGAGACGGGCGCGGTGGCCGGCAACCTGTCGATCAACGACCCGCGGACCACCACCCTGGCGCAGCCGCTCTCGATCTACGCCGGCCTGACCTACCGGTTCGGGGCGGATCCGGTCCCGATGGCGCCGGAGCCGATCATCCGGAAGTACTGATCCCGTCCGGGGGGAACGACGGAGCGAGGGGCCGGGGGATCCGCGGCCCCTCTTCCGTTCGAGCCCGCGCGCCTTCGCGCCCGGACGATGAGCCCGGTCTTTCAAACCCAGATGAGTGCGGCCGCCGACCCGATCCGTATCCCTGATCGGCCGCCGGCGAGGCTTGCGGGCGCTCCCGTCCCGGTCATCCCGATCCTGGAGACACCCATGCCGCGCTACTTCATCGACACCGCCGACCATGTCGCCGTCCGGGACGACGAGGGCACGGTCCTCCCGGACCGGGCCGCCCTGCGGGACCTGCTGCGCCGGACCCTGACGGCGCTCCTGCACGACGAGGGCGAGGAGACCGGGGTGAACGACTTCACCGCCAGCGCCTACGACGAGGACGGTCACCTCGTGATGCGGGCCCGGGCCAGCTTCCACGTCGTGGACCCGTAGGGGACGCCCGGCAGGACGTCCCCGCGCCCCGGTCAGGCCGCGTCCGGCATGCGGTCGAGGAGCTTGTCGAGGGTGATCGGGTAGTCGCGCACGCGGGTGCCGGTGGCGTTGTAGATCGCGTTCGCGACCGCGGCGCCGACCCCCGAGATGCCGAGCTCGCCCACGCCCTTGGCCTTCATGGGCGAGGACATCGGGTCGACCTCGTCGAGGAAGATCACCTCCTGGTGCGGGATGTCGGCGTGGACCGGCACCTCGTAGCCGGCGAGGTCGTGGTTGGCGAAGAAGCCGCGCTTGGTGTCGACGGCCAGTTCCTCCATCAGGGCCGCCCCGGTGCCCATGACCATCCCGCCGATCACCTGGCTGCGGGCGGATTTCGGGTTGAGGATGCGGCCCGCCGCGCAGACCGCCAGCATCCGCCGCACCCGGACCTCCGCCGTATAGGCATCCACCGCGACCTCGACGAAGTGGGCGCCGAAGGTCGAGACCTGCTGGGTCTTCGAGAACTCACCGAACTCGATCGCGTCCTCGGCCACGAGCTCGCCGTCGGCGGCGGCCCGGGCGAGCGGGATGGCGCGGTTGCCGGCGCGGACCTCGCCCGCCTCGAACACCGCGTCGGTGGCGTTGAAGCCGAGCTTCTGCGCGACCGCCTCCCGCAGCTTCACGCAGGCCGCGTAGACGCCCGCGGTCGACGAGTTGGCGCCGAACTGGCCGCCCGAACCCGACGAGACCGGGAAGTCCGAATCGCCGAGCCGCGCCACGACCCGGTCGAGGGGCACGCCCATCATCTCGGCGGCGGTCTGCGCGATGATCGTGTAGCTGCCGGTGCCGATATCGGTCATGTCGGTCTCGACCGTGACCGTGCCGTCGGCGGAGAGCCGCACCCGGGCGCCCGACTTCAGCACCATGTTGTCGCGGAACGCCGCCGCCATGCCGTGGCCGACGAGCCACTGCCCCTCCCGGACCTGTCCGGGCTTCGGGTTGCGCCTGGCCCAGCCGAACCGCTCGGCGCCGAGCTTGAGGCAGCCGACGAGGTCGCGGTGGGAGTAGCGCAGGTCCGGCTGGGTCGGGACGACCTGCGTGTCGTTGCGGATGCGGAACTCCACCGGGTCGAGGCCGAGCTTCTCGGCCATCTCGTCCATGGCGACCTCCAGCACCGCGAGGCCCGGGGCCTCGCCGGGGGCGCGCATGGCGTTGCCCTCGGGCAGGTCGAGCCGGGCGAGCTTCATGGCGGTCAGGCGGTTCGCCCCCGCGTAGAGGTACTTGGTCTGGTTCACGGCCGTCTCGGGATCGCCCTCCGGCAGGTTGCCCGAGACGCTCTCGTGCGCGATCGCCGTGATGGTGCCGTCCCGCTGGGCGCCGATCCGGACCCGCTGGATCGTGGCCGGGCGGTGCGTGGTGTTGTTGGCGATCAGCGGGCGGGTCAGCGCCACCTTGACCGGCCGCCCGGTGGCCTTCGCGGCGAGCGCCGCCAGCACCGCGTCGGCGCGCACGAACAGCTTGCCGCCGAAGCCGCCGCCGACATAGGGCGCGTCGAGCCGGACCTTGTCCTTCGGCAGGCCGAGCATCTTGGCGAGGCTGCCGTGGCCCCAGCTGATCATCTGGTTGGCGGTCCAGAGCGTGACCCGGTCGCCGTCCCAGGCCGCCGTCGTGGCGTGCGGCTCCATCATGGCGTGGCTCTCGTCGGACGTCGTGTAGGTCGCGTCGAGCGTCACGGGGGCCTGCGCGAAGGCGCCCTCGAAGTCGCCGGTCCGCTCCTCGCCGTTGCCGCCGCTGCCCTCGCCGCTGTCGGCCGGGACCGGCTCGGCGGTCTTCGCCGCGGCGGCGAGGTCGAACGCACCGGCCTCTGGGGCGTAATCGACCGTCACCAGGAAGGCGGCCGCCCGGGCCTGCTCGAAGGTCTCGGCCACCACGACGGCGATCGCCTGATGGTAGTGCTGGATCACGTCGCCGCCGAACAGGTAGGCGACGTTCATCACGCCACGCTCGATCCGCGGCGTGTCGAGGGTGGTGACGATCCCGATGACGCCGGGCGCCTGCCGGGCCGAGGCCGTGTCGATGCGGCGCACCCGGCCCTTGGCGATGGCGGAGCCCAGCACGTAGCCGTAGGCGGCGTCGGGGGCCGCGTCGTGGCGCTCGTACGCGTAGGGCGCGGTGCCGGTGGTCTTGTACTTGCCGTCGATGCGGTCGGCGGGCAGGCCGACGACCTTGAGGCGGTCGATCGGGTTCGGGCCCGCGGCGGTGTCGAACTTCATGGCTCAGGCCCTCGCTTGGTTGAGCGCGGCGCCGAGGGTCCGCTCGGCGAGCTTCAGCTTGTAGGCGTTCTCGTGGGTGGGCGCGGCGTCGGCGAAGACCCGGTCGGTCACGGCCCGGGCGCCCTTCGGGAGATCGGCCTCGGCCGCCTCGACCCGCCAGGGCTTGTGGGCGACGCCCCCGAAGGCGACGTGGCCGGAGCCGTCCTTGCCCAGGATCGCCGCCACCGAGACCAGCGCGTAGGCGTAGGAGGCGCGGTCGCGGACCTTGCGGTAGATGTGCGTACCGGGAACGGGCTTCGGCAGCGTCACCGCGGTGATGAGCTCGCCGGGCTCGAGGTTCGTGTCGCGCGACGGGTCGTCGCCCGGCAGGCGGTGGAACTCGGCGATCGGGATCTTCCGCGCGGCGCCCCCGGCGTCGATCGTCTCCACGGTGGCGTCGAGGACGCGCATGGCCACCGCCATGTCGCCCGGATGCGTGGCGATGCAGGCCTCGCTGCCGCCGATCACCGCCAGCTGGCGGCTCACGCCGTCGAGCGCCGAACAGCCGGAGCCCGGCTGGCGCTTATTGCAGGGCTGTGCGGTGTCGTAGAAGTACGGGCAGCGGGTCCGCTGCAGCAGGTTGCCGGCGGTGGTCGCCTTGTTGCGCAGCTGGCCGGAGGCGCCGGCGAGCAGCGCGCGGGCGAGGACCCCGTAATCCGCGCGCACCCGCGGATGGGCCGCGAGATCGGTGTTGCGCACCAGGGCGCCGATGCGCAGGCCGCCCTCCTCGGTCGGCTCGACCGCGTCGAGGCCGAGGCCGTTCACGTCCACGAGGTGGCGCGGGGTCTCGATCTGCAGCTTCATCAGGTCGAGCAGGTTGGTGCCGCCGGCGATGAACTTGGCGTCGGGCGTGGCGGCGACGGCGGCGGCGGCCGCGGCGGGCGTACCCGGGCGCTCGTACGTGAAGGACTTCATGCGCGGCTCCCGGCGACTTCGGTGATCGCCTCGACGATGTTGGAATAGGCGCCGCAGCGGCAGAGGTTGCCGCTCATCCGCTCGCGGATCTCCGTCTCGGTCACCTGCGGCGCGGCGCCGAGATCGGCCGTGACGTGGCTCGGGATGCCGGCCCTGATCTCCTCCAGGACGGCCACGCCCGAGCAGATCTGGCCGGGCGTGCAGTAGCCGCACTGGTAGCCGTCGTGCTTGACGAAGGCCGCCTGCATCGGGTGCAGGCTGTCGGGCTGCCCCAGGCCCTCGACGGTCACGATCTCGGCGCCCTGGTGCATGATCGCCAGCGTCAGGCAGGCGTTGATGCGCCGCCCGTCGACGATCATCGTGCAGGCGCCGCACTGGCCGTGATCGCAGCCCTTCTTGGACCCGGTGAGGTGCAGGTGCTCGCGCGCGGCGTCGAGCAGGCTGGTGCGGGTGTCGAGTTCGAGCGTGCGCCGCTCGCCGTTCACCGTGAACGTGACGGCGGCGAGGACCGGTGCGTCGGTCCGCGCAGGTCTGGCGCCCGGGTCCTGGGGCACGGTTTCGGCGCTCACCATCAAGTCTCTCTCCGGTTCAGATCACGAAGGCGCGGACGGGATCTCGGTCGCCGGGGCCCGCGGGCGGAACATCCCGGCAAGACATCCCGGCAAGACATCCCGCAAAGCGGCGGCACCCTGGATCGACTCCAAGGTAGAGCCCGCTCCCGCGATGGTCAGGGGGGCGGCGCGGCCGGGGACGCGAAAGATGCGGCGGACCGCGCCGGGACCCGCCCAAACGAAAGGGCCGACCCGAAGGCCGGCCCCGATCGTCGCGTGGCGGACGCCCCTACTCGGCCGCGGTCATCTCGGCGGTGTAGTGGCCGCACCAGTCCTGGGCGGCGACCACCGGCCAGAGACCCTTGGACTCGGGCGCGGGCTGGCTGACCGGCGGGTTGAAGCGGCACAGGCCGGCATCGTTCTGCGCGACGGCGCCGTTGCCCTTGTGCTCGTCGAAGAACCGGCAGGTCTCGCACTTGGCGTTCATGGTCGGGCTCCTGTGAGGCCGGCGGCCCGGGGGCCGTCCCGGCGGGGGACGAGAGCTTGGACCTTAGAAGTGATCCAATCTGCGGGGCCAACGTCGGAGCGATCGGGCGGGTTCCCGGCGGCGGATCGGCGATCCCGCTCAGCCGACCGCGGCGAGGCCCGGCTCGGCCCGGGCGGACTCCTCGGCGGGGCCGGCGGGACCGCCGACCGCGGCGGCGTAGTCGGTGATCGGGCGCGGCCTGCCGAACAGGAAGCCCTGCATCTCGCCGCAGGCCTCCTCGGTCAGGAACTTCATCTGCGCGTGGGTCTCGACGCCCTCCGCGACGACGCCCATGCCGAGGCTGCGGCCGAGGCTGAGCACGGCCCGGACGATCACGGCGGCCTGCGGCCCGGTCCCGAGCTGCGCCACGAAGGAGCGGTCGATCTTCAGCTTGTCGAACGGGAAGGCCTGGAGGGTCGCGAGCGACGCGTAGCCGGTCCCGAAATCGTCCATGCTGATCCGGATGCCGTAGCTCTTCAGGCGGCGGAGGATGCCCACGGCTCGCGCCATGTCGTTGATGATGATGCTCTCGGTGACCTCCAGCTCCAGGCGGTCCGGCGAGAGACCGGTCTCGGCCAGGATCGCCAGGACGGTCTCGGGCAGGCCGGGCTTCTGGAACTGGCGGGGCGAGAGGTTGACGGCGACCTTCAGGGGCTGCGCCCACTGGGCCGCCTCGCGGCAGGCCTCGCGCAGCACCCAGTCGCCGAGCGCCACGATCAGGCCGGTCTCCTCGGCCAGGGGCACGAACACGTTGGGCGACACGCTGCCGCGGACCGGGTGGGTCCAGCGCAGGAGCGCCTCGAACCCGACGAGCGCCCCCGTGTGGCCCTCCACCTGCGGCTGGTAGTGCAGGCTCAGGGTGCTGTCGTCGAGGGCCTGGCGCAGGTCGCGCTCGAGCACCCGCCGCTCCTCGGCCTCCTCGTCCATGGCGGGGGTGAAGATCCGGTACGTGCCGCGGCCCTCGGCCTTGGCCCGGTAGAGGGCGAGGTCGGCGCGGCGGTACAGCGGCTCGGCATCCGTCCCGTGCTCGGGGGCCAGCGCGATGCCGACGCTCAGGCCGACGCCGACCCGGTGGCCGCCCACGCTGAACGGGCTGTGGAACAGCGCGATGAGGCGCTCGGCCAGGACCTCGGCCTCGGCCGCGCTGCCGGCCGAGAGCACGGCGAACTCGTCGCCCCCGAGCCGGGCCACCGCCCCGTCCCCCGCGATGCCCCGCAGGCCGGCCGACACGCGCCGGAGGAGCTCGTCCCCAGCCTGGTGGCCGAGGCTGTCGTTCACGCTCTTGAAGCCGTCGAGGTCGAGGTACAGGACCGCGCAGGCGCCGCCGCGCTGGACGATGTCGACGAGGCTGCGCGCGAGGGTCTCGTGGAACAGCGCCCGGTTCGGCAGGCCGGTGAGGACGTCGTGGCGGGCGAGGCGCGCCACCTCGGCCTCCGCGGCCTTCCGCTTGGTGATGTCGGTGAAGGTCCGCACGAAGCCGCCATCCGCCAGGGGCACGGTGCGGATCTCGAGCACGAGGCCGTTGGGCCGCGCCCGCTCGTGAACCTGCGTCTGCCCGGCCTCGCCGCGCTCGATCCAGGTCCGGATCGAGCGGTCCGGGCGCCGGCGCTCGCGGCGGCTCGCCTCGTGGCGCAGCACCGCCCGGTAGCTCGGCCGCGCCTGCATCATCGCCCGGGGCAGGTCGAGGAGCGCCAGCGCCCGCTCGTTGCAGACCCGGACCACGCCGCCGGCGTCGACCATGATGAGGCCCTGGTCCATGCTGTCGAGGGTGGCGTCGAGCAGCAGGGTCTTCTCCCGCAGCATGCGGCCCTGCCGGGCCAGGGCGACGTTGATCCGGCGCAGGTGGTCCAGCATCAGCGTCAGCGCCGCGAAGGCCAGGATCACCGCCATCACGCCGGCGATGCCGCCGGCCAGGACGCCTCGGGCGAGGCCGAGCTGCGGGACCGCCAGGGCCGGGTCCGGCACCACGCGGGCGGCGGCCATGGCGAGGAAGTGCAGGATCGCGATGGCGAGGGTCAGGACGGTCGCGGCCGCGAGCCGGGCCCGCGCGCCCGCGCTGCCGACATGGATGGCCATGCCGGCGGCCGCGAGTCCGCAGCCCGCCGCGATCGCCGTGGCGGCCATGGCGGGGTCCCAGGTGAAGTGTCCCGGCAGCCGCACGCCGGCGATGCCGAGGAAGTGCATGCAGGCGATGCCGATCCCGAGCACGAGGCCCGCCCCCGCCCCGGCCCAGCGCGACGGCGTGGCCCGGGCGAACAGGAAGGCCACGGTGGCGGCCGCGATCGCGACGATCAGCGAGAGCAGGGTCGTGCGCGGCTCGTAGCCCAGCACCACGCCGGGATCGTAGCCCAGCATGCCGATGAAGTGGGTGCTCCAGATCCCGGCCCCGATCGAGAAGCCCGAGGCCAGGAGCCAGACCGGCCCGTGCCCGTCGGCGCGGACCTGGACGCGCTGCTCCAGCTTGAGGGCCACCGCGCAGGAGATCCAGCACACGCAGGCGGCCAGGGCGACCACCCAGCCGGTATGTTCCTCGGTCAGGCAAGCGAACGCGCGATACATCGAGGTGCCCCGCCCATCTGCGACGGCGGGAACCTTAACCCGCGGATACTAATCAGAAGTTGCATTCCGCCCGGACGCACGTCCGATCCGCGAGGCGGACGAGGCTCTTCCGGGCGCGCCGCGCGCCGGTCAGGCCGCAGATCAGGAGTTGTATGTTCGGGCGCGGCGGCGGTCCGCCCGCCCGTGCCCGTCGCGGCGCCCGTCAGCCACGCCCGTCGCCGCGGATCTCGATCGGCCGCGCCGCGAAATCCGTCAGGAGTTCCTGGAGCTCGTCCTCGTGGACGAGGCGCGCCGCCTCCTCGGGCGCGAACCATTGCAGGGTGCGCTGGGCCTGTTCCGGCCAGCGCTCGTGCTGGGCCTCGACCCGCAGCGGGTAGACGCGGACCATGCAGGGGAAGGCGCGGCCGTGGTCGAAGCGCTTCTGGTAATGGTACCGTCCGACCGGGTTCGCGGCGATCTGCCCTTCGAGCCCCGCCTCCTCGTAGGCCTCCCGCGCGGCGGCCTGATGGGCCTTCCGGCCGGTCATCGGCCAGCCCTTCGGGATGATCCAGCGTCCCGTATCGCGCGAGGTGATCAGCAGGACCTCGATCCGGCCGTCGGCGCCGACGCGGAACGGCAGGGCCGCCACCTGCTTGAGCGGTTTGACCTGCGCCTTGCGGAGCAGCTTCTTCAAGTTCGGCCGCTTGGATGCCGTCTTCAGCGCTGACCTCGCGGACGGAGAAGGGCGGGATTTCTGATGATGCTTCTGCAATCGACGGCCTCCTCACGCTTTTACATAAGTTTAACAGGATCCCATTGCAGCCCGCGCGCATTGGCACCGAGCCATGCCTGTAACGCTGTGCTCATCCCCGCCGGGCGGCTTGTCGCGGGCCGGCTTGTCGGCGAAGGCTGACGTGTCAAACGTCCACGAGGCGCGGCATGGCTGTCGAGATCGAGCGCAAGTTCATCGCGAACCCGTCGGTTCTGGCGCTGTGCCGGGCGGGGACGCCCCTGGTTCAGGGATACCTCTTCACCGACGCGGCCAACACGATCCGGATCCGCCGGGCCGGTGAGCGCGCGCTGATCACGTGGAAGAGCCCGCGCCGCGGCGCCAGCCGGGACGAGATCGAGTTCGCCATCGCGCCGGAGGACGGCGCGGCGCTCCTCGCCACCGTGCCGCCCGGCCGGCGGCTCGAGAAGACCCGCTACCGGGTCGCGCATGCCGGGGCGGTCTGGGACGTCGACGTGTTCGGCGGGAACCTCGCGGGCCTGATCCTGGCCGAGATCGAACTGGAGCGCGAGGACCAGCCGGTGGTGCTCCCTCCCTGGGTCGAGCGCGAGGTCACCGACGACGCGCGCTACCGCAACTCGCGGCTGGCCGCGGGACCGGTGCCGGAGCGGTGGGCGGCCTAGGTCCCCGACGCGCCGGGCGGATCCGTCCGGTCGAACATCTCGAACATCCGGGCCCGTGAACATCCCGGGGCGGCCACCGTTCTCACGGCATGCCCCGGACCCTGATCACCTGGACGCAGGACGAGACCGCCGGCGTGCCGCTCCCGCGCTTCGTCGGCCGGGTCGGGACGGTCGTCGTGGGGATCTGCGCCTACGACGGATCGAGCCGGTTCTGGACTTGGTGGAGCCCGCTGGCCGAGGACATCTGGGGGCACGGCCAGGACGCCGAGGGCGCCCGGCAGGGCTGCGAGGCCTGGCTGCGCGGATGGCTCGAGAACTTCAGGCCGTTCTTCACCTGACGCGGCCGGCCGCGAGGGCGCGGCCGGGCCGTCGGCGCGGGATCAGCGCATGAAGTGCGGCAGGCGCCGCTTCCAGCGCTCGCCGAGCCGCAGCTCGTTCGTCCGCCGCCCTGCCGTCGACCGGGGCGACGGGCCCTGACCCGACGTGGGACCCGACGCGGGACCGGACGCGGCCGGCGGCGGGACGCGGGCGGGCGCCGCGTCGACGGGCGGGGCCGGCGGCGGGGCGGTCGGCGCGGCCGGGCGCGGCGGCACCGTCTGCACCTGCGGGAGCGCGTCCCGCGCGGCCGCCCGCGGCCGCCCGCGCCGCGCCCGCGGCGCCGGGACGGTCTCGGCGGCGGGGTCCGTCGCGGCCTCGTCGGCGGCGGCTTCGAGGACCGGCTCGGCCGGGGCCTCGAACATCGGCACGAGGCTCGGCAGGACGCGGCGCACCGGTGCGTCCGGCACCTTCCGTTCCGGGCGCGGCGCCGGTGCCGCCTGAGGGGCGGGCGCGGGTGCGGGCGGCGCGAGGGCGGCCTGCGCCAGTTCCGGCCACAGGATCTTGTCCGGGCGCGGCCGCGCCTCGGTGGCAGTCAGCGTTGTGCGGGCCGAACGGGTCTGCTTGACTTCGACCATGAACGGTCGCGCGCTGCGGCGCTTCATGTAAGATGATCCTTGGAAGCATTCGAGCGCGCATGTCGGCGGCACGAACACACCGAGGTTAAGCCTGATCTCGGCCGTTGTCCAGAAAGACGACGTCGTACTGGTCAAATTTCTCTTTAGTCGAGATGGGCCGCGGTCGTTTCCAGGCCTCGGGTCGTGAAACCGAAGGCGTGATCGCCCGAGCACCTGCGGACACTGCCCCGTCGCCGTCCGGCGAGGGGGCGATCCGCTGCGGGGCGATCTGTTGCGGGACGGGCGTCGCGCGCGATCGGATCGTCCGGGATCAGGCGGCCTGCGCCTGCGCGGGCGCCGGGCGCCGCCGCAGGGGACCGGGCGCCCCGAACAGGGACTGGTACAGCGCGGCCGGCGTCCGCGCCTCGCCGCTGCCGTCCGTGATCGTCACCTCGGCCATGCCGGCCGCGATCAGGCTCATGCCCTGATCCAGGGCGGTCAGGACCGAGGCGTGCTGGTAGGCGAACCGGCGCGCGGACAGGCGTGCGGTGACGGTGAAGTGCATGACGACGATCCCGGGAATCCGGACCCCGCCGGGGTCCGGACGGCAACGGCGCGCGCGCGACGCGCTCAGGTGAGAACGGGGCTCCGGCAACGCCGCTGCCGGTCCGCACCTGCTCGCGGCCAATAAAGTCGTTATCTTGACGAAAGCTTGTTCATCCCCGCTTTGCACGAACAAGGCGCACAATTAGCGGCTGAATTTAGTGGTTGCCGCCGCGCCGCTGCCGTCACGCTTCAGTTCAGGCGGCGCCGCCGCTCCGCGACCTGCCGCCGGGCCAGCCGTCGCCCCAGCGCCATCAGCAGCGCGTCCGCCTCGGCCTTCAGGGCCGGATCGCCCAGCGCCGCGACGGCGTCCTGCGCGGCGAGGGCGTGCTCGACCGCCCGGTCCAGGGGCGTGTCGCCGAGGTCGGGCGCGGTCGCGCCGCCGATCGCCTCGCGCGCGCGCAGCGCCGTGATGTCCACGAGGATCCCGCGCCCGCCCGTCGGCCGGCCGCGACGGTCGCTGGTGAAGCGGCCGCGCGCCAGGACCCAGCGCATCCGGCCGTCGACGGAGATCACCCGGTACTCGGCGACGTAGGAACTCCCCGCCGCGACGCTGCGGCGGATCAGGGTGTCGACCCGGTCGCGGTCGTCGACGTGGATGGCCTCCTCGTAGACGGCCAGCGGGATGCCGGATTCCGCCGCGGTCGGATCGACCTTGAACAGGAGGGCCACCAGGGCGTCGACCCGCACCCGGTCCGTCGCGGGGTCCCACGCCCAGTGCCCGATCATGTCGGCGGAATCGAGCGCGATCTGGAAGGCTTCGGGACAGGTCTGACCGACGGACGCGTTGGTCTTGGGCATGGCGGTGTACGTGTGCGGCTCCGGTCCGGTCGATCTACGGGTTCGGTAGCTGCAACCTCAAGACTTCTTTGACGCATTCATGCAACTGTTGCGTGCTGGCCACTCGCGTCCCGCCGGTCTTCTGTATTATGAATGCTCGAGCCAGCCCGCGCGCCAGAGCCTGACCGCCGATGGGATCGAAGTCACCTGTCCGGAGCGGATCCTCCGGGGCTGCGGCGCCCGAGGACGACCTGTTCGAGCGCTCCGCACCGCCGCACGCGCCGGGTGCCGGGCGGCTGCTGCAGCGGATCGCCGACGCGCTGCAGGTTCCGGCCACCTCCCTGTACGGCCCTCCAGGTGCGGAGCGGGGCGCGGGCGTCGCGGGCGGGCGTGCCGACGAGGCCGACGCCCTGCTGCATGCCTACCGGCGCATCGACGATCCCGAGATCCGCCGCCGCGTCCTGACCCTCGTGCAGGATCTGGCGGCCGCACGCTGACCGGTGCGCCCGTGATGCGCTTGTGATGCGCTTGGCCCGCCGCGTGCTAACCTGAGCGGGATTGCAACGCTCGGGCGAGTCGGCATGCTGAACAGACGATCCTTCATGGCCCTGTCGGGGGCCGCCCTCGCGACCCCGGCGCTGGCGCAGGGCAGTGCCGCCCGGACGCTCAAGTTCATCCCGCAGGCCGACCTGACGGTGCTCGATCCGATCTGGACGACCGCCTACGTCACCCGGAATCACGGGCTCGCCGTCTTCGACACGCTCTACGGCACCGATGCCGCCTACGCCGCCCAGCCGCAGATGGTGGCGGGCCACACGGTGGAGAACGACGGCACGCTGTGGCGCCTCACCCTGCGGCCCGGGCTGACCTTCCACGACGGCAGCCCGGTCCTGGCCCGCGACTGCGTGGCGAGCGTCGCGCGCTGGGGCAAGCGCGACGCCATGGGCCAGACGCTCATGGCCTACACGGACGAGCTCTCGGCCCCGGATGACCGGACGATCCAGTTCCGCCTGAAGAAGCCCTTCGCGCTCCTGCCGGACGCGCTCGGCAAGGTCGGCTCCTCGATCTGCGCCATCATGCCGGAGCGTCTCGCCAAGACCGACCCGTTCACGCAGGTGACCGAGATGGTCGGCAGCGGCCCGTTCCGCTTCAAGGCGGACGAGCGCGTGGTCGGCGCCCGGGTGGTCTACGAGCGCTTTGCCGGCTACGTCCCCCGCGAGGGCGGCGAGCCGCAATGGACCTCGGGCCCGAAGCGCGTCCACGTCGACCGGGTCGAGTGGAACGTCATCCCCGACCAGGCGACCGCCGCCTCGGCCATGCAGACGGGCGAGATGGACTGGTGGGAGCAGCCGCCGGCCGACCTCGTGCCCACCCTCCGCGGGCTGACGACGCGGATCACCGACCCGACCGGCCTGATCGGCTGCCTGCGGATGAACCAGCTCCAGCCGCCCTTCGACAATCCGGCGATCCGGCAGGTGCTGCTGAAGGTCGTCGACCAGACCGACTTCATGCAGGCGGTGACCGGCACCGATCCCAAGCTGATCCACGTGCCGACCGGCTTCTTCTGCCCGGGCCTGCCCATGGCGAGCGATGTCGGCCTCGACGCCCTGACCAGCAAGCGCGACTACGCGGGCGCCAAGGCGGCGCTGGCGGCGGCCGGCTACAAGGGCGAGAAGGTGGTGCTGATGGGCGCCTCGGACTTCCCGAGCCTGAAGGCGCTCGCCGACGTGGCGGCCGACATGCTCACGCGCGCCGGCTTCAACGTCGACTATCAGGTCATGGACTGGGGCTCGGTGGTGCAGCGGCGCGCCAAGAAGGAGCCGGTCGCCCAGGGCGGCTGGAGCGCCTTCTGCACCTTCTGGGCGGGGCTCGACCAGGCGAATCCCGCGGTCAGCGCCTTCCTGCGCGGGACCGGACAGAGCGCCGCGATCGGCTGGCCCACCAGCGCGAGGATCGAGGCGCTGCGGGACCAGTGGCTGGACGCCCCGGACACCGCCGCGCGCAAGCGGCTCGCGGGCGAGCTCCAGCAGCAGGCCTTCGTCGACCTGCCCTACCTGCCCCTCGGGCAGTACTTTAACCAGACCTCGTACAAGCCGTCCCTGACCGGCGTCCTCGACGGCGTGCCGGTGTTCTGGAACGTCAAGAAGGGCTGAGGCGCAGGGGTCGCCCTCTTTCAAGACCTCGGGACGTGGGCGCGGGATCAGCGGCTCCAGGTCCGTGCGCGCCTTCTCCGGGTACCCGAACGCGGAGAGGGTCGCGGTCCGGCGACAGGGATCGCGCAGAACTGGCTCCGTGCCTTTGCGAGCGCAGCGAAGCAATCCAGCTGCGCCAAGCTTGACCGATGTCTCGCATCCCTGGGTTGCTTCGCTGCGCTCGCAAAGACGAACAGGCCATCGGCATCCCTACAGCCCCGCTGCACGAGCCTACTGTGTCGCCGGCACGGCGTAGTTCAACGGTATCCTGCCACACGAATACGCCGTTCCCTCCAACAAGTCCGATCGATTGAAGCCGCGCGAGCGCTTCCCAGCCGCATCGGGAACGGGGTAAGCAGATTCGGCACAGGTCACCGCCAGAGATGACCGGCCCGCGAGGAAGCCCGAGATATCCGTCTCACCGCCATCGCGGCGGTGCATCGACGCCCTCGACGCCGCGCGGATTCCATGACGCGACGAGGACACGCTCGATGACAGGCTTGGCGACAGGCTCCCCGGACGAGGCCGCCCTGGAACGCTCGGCGATGCGCAGGATCGGCTGGCGGCTCGTGCCGTTCCTGATCCTCGCCTACTTCGTCTCCTTCCTGGACCGCGTGAATGTCGGCTTCGCGGCGATCCAGATGAACCACGATGTCGGCCTCTCGGCGACCGTGTTCGGCTGGGGCGCCGGCA
This sequence comes from Methylobacterium sp. NPDC080182, assembly GCF_050281105.1. Taxonomy (NCBI): domain Bacteria; kingdom Pseudomonadati; phylum Pseudomonadota; class Alphaproteobacteria; order Hyphomicrobiales; family Methylobacteriaceae; genus Methylobacterium; species Methylobacterium sp. NPDC080182. The sequence continues at coordinate 96,832 of NZ_JBNNWO010000009.1, read as the reverse complement.
TCTTCTTCCTCGGCTACTTCCTGATGGAGATCCCCAGCAACCTGATGCTGGAGCGCTTCGGGGCGCGGCTGTGGATCGCCCGGATCATGGCGACCTGGGGGCTCATCTCCGCCGCCATGGCCCTGGTGCAGGGGCCGTGGTCGTTCATCGGCCTGCGCTTCCTGCTGGGGCTCGCCGAGGCCGGCTTCTTCCCCGGCGTGATCCTCTACCTCACCTACTGGTTCCCCTCCGCCTACCGGGCGCGGATCATCGGGGTCTTCATGATCTCGATCCCGATCTCGTCGTTCCTGGGCTCGCCGATCTCCGGCGCGCTGCTCAACGTGACGGGGTTCGGCCTCGCCGGCTGGCAGTGGCTGTTCATCCTCGAGGGCCTGCCGGCGGTGTTCCTGGCCGTCGCGGTCCTGTGGCTCCTGCCGGACGGCCCGCGGGACGCGGCGTGGCTGCCGGCGGCCGAGCGGGACTGGCTGGAGCGGCAGCTCCGGGCCGAGGCGGCGCGCAACACCCGCAGCGGCCAGCCCGCGAAGCCGCCGCTCTGGGACATCCTGCGCGACCGGCGGCTCGCCCTCTTCGCCGCGATCTATTTCGGCTCGACGGCGAGCAGCTACGGGCTGTCGTTCTGGACGCCGCAGATCGTCAAGAGCTTCGGTCTCGGCAACGTCGAGACCGGGCTCCTGAACAGCATCCCGTACGGCTTCGCGTCCCTGGCGATGGTCCTCTGGGGCCGGCACAGCGACCGGACCGCCGAGCGGCGCTGGCACCTCGCGCTCTCGTTCCTGATCCTGGCGCTGGGGCTCGCGGGCGGCACGGTCCTGTCGGGGCTCGGCCCGGTTGTGGCGGCGCTGACGATCGCCGCCATGGGCGTCTACATGCTCAAGGGCCCGTTCTGGGCGCTCGCGACCGAGCAGATGCCGCCCGCCACCGCGGCGGCGAGCATCGCGGCCATCAACGCGGTCGGCAATCTCGGCGGCTTCCTCGGCCCCTACCTGATCGGCGCGATCAAGGACGGGACCGGCAGCTTCACTCTGAGCCTCCTGCCGCTCGTGGTCTTCGCCCTGCTCTCGGCCGCCCTGTCGCTGGTGCCGGGCCGCGCCCCGCGCCCCGACTCGGGCGCGCCGCGGCCGTCGGCCGTCTGAGCCCGCGGCGAACCGAGTCCGGGACCGGCCGGTTGGCCCGGTGCGGCCGCCGCCCGGCGCTGCGCCGGCCCGGACCGGCCCGGACCGGACGGGGTCCCGCGGGCCGTGACCGCGCCGCCGCCAGGAGATCGCCGTGCCCGAGCTCAACGCCATCCTGGAGACAGCGCTGTACGTCGCGGACCTCGACCGCGCCGAGGCCTTCTATCGCGACACGATGGGGTTGCGCTGCCTCTTCACCGACTTCCGCATGCGCGCCTTCGACGTCGGCGGCCGCGGCGTCCTCCTGCTCTTTCCGGAAGGCGGGTCCCTGCAGCCGATCGAGACGCCGGGCGGTCTCATACCGCCCCATGACGGCCGCGGCCCGGCCCATATCGCGTTCTCGATCGACGCCGACGCCCTCGCGCCCTGGGAGGACCATCTCGCGGCCGCCGGCGTGGCCGTCGAGGGCCGAACCCGCTGGCCGCGGGGGGGCGTCAGCGTCTACTTCCGCGACCCGGACGGGCACCTGCTCGAGCTGGCCACACCCGGCCTCTGGAAGGGCTACTGAGGCGGCGCCGGGTCAAGTCCGGGTCGAGGCCGGGTCGAGGCCGGGCCGGATTCTGGCCGCCTGAACGGCGAAGGGGCCGCCTCCTGTGGGAAGCGGCCCCTTCGCGTGTCGGGTCGGGTGCGACGGTCGGGATGCGAGCGTCGCACCCGACCGTCGCTGGTCGATCTCAGTAGGAGCCGAACTTGTAGTTCAGGCCGGCGCGGACGACGGCGAACTCGTCGGAGCGGCGACCGATGCCGCTGTAGACGACCGGGAAGTTGTTGGCGGCGTTGATGACGAACGCGCCCTGGTTGCGGGTGTTGCGGTCGAGGTTGACGTACAGGCCTTCGACCTTGAGCGTCACGGCCGAGGAGCGGAAGAAGTTCAGGAACGAGTCGGTGGGCAGGGCGTACTCGATGCCGCCGCCGACGGCCCAGCCGGTGCGGAAGCTGTCGTTGCCGGCGTAGCCGCCGAAGGAGCGGTCGGCGCTGCCCGAGCCGTAGGCGAAGCCGCCGGTGCCGTACACGAGGGTGCGGTCGAAGGCGTAGCCGAGGCGGCCGCGGACGGTGCCGAAGAAGTCGAGGCTGGAGAGGCCGCGCGGGTCGGTGACGTAGTAGCCGGGGGCCAGCGCGCCGGAGATGAAGGCGCTGTTCCGGTTACGGCCGAAGTCGAGGTACTGGGCGTCGGCCTCGACACCGATCACGAGGCCGGAGCCGGGGGTGATCTGCCAGTTGTAGCCGATCTGGCCACCGCCGGAGAAGCCGTCCTGGCTGCGGTTGCGGAAGGAGGCGACGGTGCCGGGGGCGGCGTAGGGGAAGGGGACGGCGAAGGTGTTGCCGGTGTTGCGGTCGCTGGCGTCGAAGGCGTAGCCGGCGTTGATACCGAAGTAGGCGCCGGTCCAGGTGAAGACCGGGACGGGGGTGAACACCGGCGGCGGGGCGGCGCGGCGCGGCAGGTCGGCGGCCGAGGCGGCGCCGGTCAGGAGAGCCGTGGCGGCGCTCGCGAGCAGAAGCTTCTTGATCATCTGGTCCTCTGTCTCCCGTTGGACGGGATGTGTGCGGGGCGGACAGGACGTCAGGATGTGCGGGCGCGATAGTGCATTGTTGCAACAGCGCCGACGGGGGTCCGGAGCCGGTGGACCGAAAGGTGCGCTGGAGCACATCATCGCGGCGTCGTGATCCGGTGTCGCGGAACTATTTCGCGACTTCTGTCGCGGAGTTCCGCCGCGACGACCAATATGCGCACGCTGCGACCGCACATCTCCGCGCGCCCGATCGCGTCGGCGAAACGCTTGATCCAGGTTGTTGCCCACCGCGCCGGTGCCCGGCAGTCTTGTGCAGCGGCACCGCATGGGGCGTTGCCCGATCGATCGGAGTGCTCGCGGCCGCGTCCCACATGGATGAACTCTCCCTGGATCCCGCCTCGGGTCTGGTTCGGGCCGCCCATCGCCTGGCGACCGCCCGGTCCCTGGAGGACACGGTCGCGATCCTGCGCGAGACCGCGCGGGAGATCGCGGGCTCCGACGGGATCGCGGTGGTTCTGCGCGAGGGCGACGCCTCCTTCTACGCCGCCGAGGACGCGATCGAGCCGCTGTGGCGCGGCCGCAGGTTCCCGCTGACGGCGTGCATCTCGGGCCGCGCGATGCTCGACGACGCGACCATCGTGATCCCGGACATCGAGTGCGATCCCCGGGTGCCGCTCGCCCTCTACCGCCTGACCTCGATGCGCAGCCTCGTGATGGTTCCGATCGGCTCGCCCGAGCCCGTCGCCGCACTGGGCGCCTACTGGTGCGCCTCGGTCATCCCGGACGACGCGACGGTCCGCCGGCTCGAGGATCTGGCCCGGCACGCGGCCACCGCCCTGGCGCGGCCGCGCTCGGCGGGATCGTGACGGTCGCGGCCGCGCGGGTCCGCGGCCGCAGGATCCCGTTCCGGCCGGGATCGATCGGCCGTCCCGGCCGTTCCCCGCCCTCAGGCCCCCGCACGGAAGACCTAGACCCGCCACATGAAGCGCCTCACCCTCATCGGCATCTTCATCGTCCTGCTGCTCGCCATCGTGGCGATCGCGGCCACGTGGTCGAAGGTCACGCCCGTTAATCCGGCGGTCGCGCCGGACACGTCCGCGACGCCCAACCCCACCGGCGAGCGGAAATGAGGCCGCGCTGACGCATCGCCCGGTACGCCGGTCCCGGCGACCGCGCCGGGAACATGCGGGGACCTCCCGCCTTGGGCCTACACGAAGGACCGCAGGGAGGGACGGATGGGACAGGATGTCGACGCCGCACGCGAGGCCCTGGGGACCGTCCCGCCGGGCCGGCCGGCAGCCCCGGAGAAGCGGGCCGACCCGGCGGCCGGCGGCAGCGGTCCCCACGCCCCGGGCCCCGTTGATCCCGGCTCCGACGCGGCGCCGGAGAGCGGCGGCTACGACACCCGACCGCCCGCGCCGCAGCCCGACAACCGGAAGGGCGGGTACGGCGCCGGCTGAGGCGCGCGAACCCCCTTCATCCGTCTATCGCCCTCAAGGCGCGGCGCTTTGCCTGTGCCGGGGCGCGCGGGTCACCCGTCGAAGTCGCCTGCGGGCGCGCGGGGTCGCTCGGCGGCGCTGATCGGCGTCGTTCGAGGCTGTCGCGCGGTCGGCCGGGTCGCCCCCGTCCGGACGCGCCGAGATCCTCTGCGGTCGATGCAGACGTGCAACGAACGGCGCACCCGTCGGCCTCCGCACGGCGCGAGAAAATCTAGAGATATTCATCGAGTCTTCGTTCTATATTTACGCTGTTTAAACCCTTGCCGCGCCCAAACCGTGGGAACGTAAATCGCTCGCTGGAAGTCCGATCATGAATGAGACCTTCGATGAGACATCCAACACCTTGGCCGTGATGACCGCCGAGCTTGTGGCCGCCTACGTGTCGAACAATCCGGTGCCGGCCGCGGAGCTGCCGGCCCTGATCGCACGGGTGCACGGCGCGATCAGCGGACTCGTCGCCGGGACGCCGGCGGCGCAGGCCGGCGCGGCCCCGCAGGCCGAGGTCGAGAAGCCGAGCGCGGCCCAGATCCGCAAGTCGGTCCGGCACGACGGGATCGTCAGCTTCATCGACGGCAAGCTCTACAAGACGCTGAAGCGCCACTTGGCCAGCCACGGCCTGGATCCGCGCAGCTACCGCGCCAGCTACGGCCTGCCGACCGACTATCCGATGGTCGCCCCCGGTTACGCCGAGCAGCGCTCCGCCCTCGCCAAGGCGATCGGCCTCGGCCAGCCCGGCGCCATGGCGCGGCGCGGCGGCACGGACCACTGATCCCCGACAGGCGCGTCGCCGCCCGGGCGGCGAGACCGCCGGCTGCCCGGCCGACCGCGCGGGTATCGCTGGGCGGTCAACCCTCCGGGCCGGCGCGGCGCTTCTCCCGGACCCCGCCCGCCCCGGTGCGGCCGCGGGCGTAGCCCAGCGATATCAGCCCGCCCTGCCGGGCGAGGCGCCGCTCCAGCGCGTCGAGATCGACCAGAGCGTCCGCGATGGCCGCGACGAGCGCGGCCCACGCGTCACCCTTCGCCGCCCTGTGATAGGCCACGGCGATCGTCTCGGCCTCCCTGAGACGAATCTCCGCAGGGGCCGCCTCGGGATCTGGGTGCATCGCCGTCCGAATCCGTATAGAACATATCACGAACAAAGCGCATCGGCGCGGTGGGTTCAACCGCGGATGCGCCCCGTTCTCGGATCGCGGTGGAGTGCTGTGGATTGATCGAGGGAAGCTCAATGCCGACGCGGCTTTACCGCTTCCACTGCACGGACGGCCACGAGCTGGTGACCGACCTGCGCGGCAGCCGGTTTCCGAACGCGGCGCAGGTGCGGGCCCACGCCGATCGGGTCGCGCTCGCGCTGATGGAGCGGGTCGTGGAGCGGTTCGACTGGTCGGGCTGGCAGGTCGAGGTCTACGACGCCAAGGGGCGCCGGGTCTGGATCCGGGCGTTCCCGGATGTGTGCGTCGACAGGCGGGCCGCCTGAGACGGGTGGCCGAGCAGAAGGAGAAGCAGATGGCGTTCAAGCCGAGATCCGCCGCCGAGACCAAGGCGCGCGACCTGGGTCTGGCCCTGGCCCGGATCGCCGAGGACGCGGGCACGCCGGCCCATATCGGCGTCGACCGCTTGCGGCGCGCGAGCCCCCGGCTGACCCCGCTGGCGGTGGGTCAGATGGTGCGCCGGGAGCGGGACACCGTCGAGGCGACCCTGGCCGAGCGCGGTCTGGCGCTCGTCGACTATTCCGATCAGGGGCCGGGTCGCGGGATGGAATTCGTCATCGACGCGGCGGCCTGAGCGGCGCGGGTCAGGCCGCCGCCGGGCGGCTCCGCAGAAGGCGGCCGACCAGGCGGAACGGCAGGAGCGGCAGCTTGATCAGCGCCGTGACCACCAGCACCGCCACGACGGTGAGAAGCGCGAGAACAGAGTTCATCATGCGCGTCGGACTCCCATGACCGGCTCGCCCCTCGGGCCGGGTGCGCTACGAGGCGCCCGGATCACGGCGAGACTATGGACGGTCGGGCGCCATTCGGTCGCAGCCGGACATCCGCGCGGGGCACTGGATACCGGGCCCCGTTCAGGCGGTTCTTCCCGGCAGGCCTGCCCCGGTCAGGCCGCCACACGCGGAGAGGAGTTCGGTATGCGCACGCGTCTCGCCGGAAGATCGGCCGCGCTCGCGGCCGCGGCCGCGCTCTCGGTGATCGGGTCGTCCGCGGCCCCCGCCCGGGCACAGCCGGCGGCACAGGCGCAGGTGGCCGTGCGCTACGCCGCGCCGGAGCGGTTCACCGATGCCGAGAACCGCTTCGGCTCCGGGCAGCCGCTCCGGGTCACCCTGGCCGAGCTGACCCGGATCTTCACGGATCTCGGCACGGCGCGGCTCCGCCCCGACGAGCGTCTCGACATCACGGTGCTCGACGTCGATCTGGCGGGCTTCGACCGGCCCGGCTTCGCGACCCCGACCGGCCTGCGGGTCGTGACGGACGCCACGCCGCCGCGGATCCGCCTCGCCTACAGCCTGCGTCGCGGCGGCCGCACCGTGGCACAGGGCGCGGACACGGTGACGGACATCAACTTCCTGCTGACGTCCAATCCCCGCTTCTCCACCGGCGGCCTCTACTACGAGCGGCAGATCCTGCGCGACTGGTTCGCCCGGCGCTTCCCGGAGCCCGCGGGCCGCGGCTAGAACCCGTCTGCCGGCCCGACGACGCGACCGGGCCGGAGCCGGCGGCGCCCCTACCGGGCAGAGAAGCGGTGTAGTAGCGTCGGCGTGACCCGCATGCCGGGCCGGCCGACCCGACCGGTCGCGGACCGGGCTTCCACCCTCTGCGCTCGCCCGAGCCGGAGTCTCACGAGTCGGTCACCGCATGAGCGAGGCCCGCATCTTCTCGGCCGGCTGCAGCGAACTCGCCGACCTCGTCCGGAGCTTCGACTGGGCGAGGACGCCGCTGGGTCCCATCGCCGACTGGCCGCAGAGCCTGGTCTTCGCGGTCAGCACGCTGCTGCAATCGCCGGTGCCGATCGTGCTGCTATGGGGCGAGGACGGCATCATGATCTACAACGACGCCTATTCGGGCTTCGCGGGCGGCCGCCATCCCGAGCTCCTCGGCTCGAAGGTGCGCGAGGGTTGGCCGGAGGTCGCCGACTTCAACGACAACGTCATGCGCGTCGGCCTCGCCGGCGGGACGCTGTCGTACAAGGACCAGCAACTGACCCTGCACCGCTACGGCCGGCCCGAGCCGGTCTGGATGAATCTCGACTACTCGCCGGTCTTCGGGGAGGACGGGCGTCCGGCCGGGGTCATCGCCATCGTGGTCGAGAGCACCGAGCGGGTTCTGGCCGAGCGCCGCCTGCGCGCGAGCGAGGAGCTGTTCCGCACCCTCGCCCAGGGCATCCCCCAGCTCGTCTGGCGCGCCGCGATCGACGGGGCCTGCATCTGGTCGAGCCCGCAATGGCACGCCTATACCGGGCAGACCGACGCGACGAGCCTGGGCTGGGGCTGGCTGGCGGCGGTCCATCCGGACGATGAGGCGGTCGCCGCGGCCGCGTGGCGCGAGGCGCCGGTGAGCGGCAACCTCTCCTTCGAGCACCGGCTCCGCAACGCCGCCGAGGACCGGTTCTGCTGGTTCCAGACCCGCGCCGCGCCGGTCCGCGACGCTCAGGGCCGGATCGTCGAGTGGCTCGGCACCTCGACCGACATCGACGATCTGCGCCAGCTCCAGGAGCGGCAGCAGGTCATGGTCGCCGAGCTGCAGCACCGGACCCGGAACCTCCTCGGCGTCGTGCGCTCCATCGCCAAGCAGACCATGGCCCAGACCGGGCCCGGCGAGACGTTCCGGCAGCGGTTCAACGATCGCCTGTCCGCCCTCTCGCGGGTCCAGGGCCTCCTCTCGCGCTCCGATCAGGAACCGATCACGCTCCGCTCCCTGATCGAGACGGAACTCGCCGCCCTCGACGCCCCGGCCATGCCGGCGCGCATCCGGCTGCACGGGCCCGTGGTGCGGCTGCGCAAGGCGACGGTGCAGACCTTCGCGCTGGCCCTGCACGAGCTCGCCACCAACGCGCTGAAATACGGCGCGCTCACCACCGCGCAGGGACGCCTGAGCGTGACGTGGCGGACCTACCGGGCGGACGACGGCGGCGGCCGGCTGCTGGTGGAATGGGTGGAGGAGGGTCTCGTTCGCGGACCGGAGCTGGCGGACGCGGCGCCGCGGGGCGGCTACGGGCGGGAACTGATCGAGCACGCCCTGCCCTACGCCCTGAAGGCGACGACCAGCTACGAACTCGGCGCCACGGCGCTACATTGCTCGATCAACATCCCGCTCCCCGAGGGAGAAGCCGCAGGCAACCCCGCATGACCTCGAAACCACGCGCGCTGGCCGGCAGGCGGGTCCTGCTCGTCGAGGACGACTACTTCATCGCCGTCGATCTCAAGTCCGGCTTCGAGGAAGGCGGTGCCCAGGTGCTGGGTCCGGTGGCGAGCGTCGGCGAGGCGCTGGCGCTGATTGCCGGCACGACCGAGATCGACGCCGCGGTCCTCGACATCAACCTGCAGGACGAGCTGGTCTATCCGGTGGCCGACGCGCTGCACGCGCGCGGCGTGCCCTTCCTGTTCGCGACCGGCTACGATCCGGTCGCCGTGCCGTCGCTCCACGGCGCCGTCGCCCTGTGCCAGAAGCCGATCGACCCGCAGGTCGTGGCGCGGGCGCTGTTCGGCTGACATTTCCCAGCTGGCGGTGGCGCGGGCCGCGGCGGCGCGGAGGATGTTTCCCGTGAAACATCCGCGCGGGCATCGATCCCGCGCCGCCGCCGGCGCCGCACGTCAGCGATCCCCGAAGAGGCGCACGATCGCGCCGGCGGCCAGCCACAGGCCTCTCAGGAGCCACCAGACCAGCCGGCCCGCCTGGACCAGCAGCTCGACGGCTTCGAGACCGTCGAGCACGCGCCGGAAGAAGCCGCGCCGGCGGACTGCCAGTGCGGGCTCGGGCGGTGGCTTATCCGGGCCGTCTCTCCCGCGCATGCGCGCCTCCGGACCACGGCGCCGGCCGGGTAAAGGCGGCGCCCCTCACCATGCAGCCTGGAGGCCGGCGGTGAACACCTGGGCGGTGGCGCCCGGGCGGACGTCGCCGGTATAGCCCACCGACAGCCGCACGCCCGCGGCGACCGCCCCCGTCAGGCTCACCCCCAGCACCGCGCCGTCCCGGCCCAGCGCGCTCGTCCGGCCCGCGAACCCCGCCCCGAACAGGCTCGAGCGGATCACCGCCGCCGTGTCGGCCAGCTCGTGCGCCCAGTACGCCCGACCCTCAAGGCGCAGGTCCGGAATGCCCGCCAACGCCCAGCTCGTCACCCGCCCGCCGACCAGGCTGCGCGCCGCGTCGAGATCCGCCACCGCGAAGCCCTGCCCGCCGAAGCCCTGCCCGACCAGACCGCCCCGCTCGGACACCCGGCCCCGCGTCAGCCGGTCGTAGCTGAAGCCCACCTCCGGCACGACCTCGACCGGCAGGCCGGTCGCCAGCGCGTAGCCGGCAAAGCCCGACACCCCGCCGTTCCAGCCCGACGACAGGCCGCTCGCCTGCGACACCGCCGCGCCCAGCGCCACCGTCCGGTCGACCCGACCGTCCGCGTACGACACCCCCGCCGTGCCCCGCAGAACCACCGCGCCGAGTCGCGTGCTCGCGTAGAGTGTGCCGCCGTAGCTGTCGGTGGTGAACCGGCCCAGACCCGCGCCCCGCGACGTGCCGCCCTCACGCAGGTAGCTGAACGCCCCGCCCACCCGCGTGTCCGCGCCGACCTGCCGGTCGACGCCCATCAGCAGCCCGCCGGCGTCGAACCCGGCCCCCGCGGCCGCCCGGTCGCCGGCGCGCGCGCCGAACCCGTACAGCGCGTCGGCCCAGACCCGGCCCTCGCCCACCGCCAGCGCCGGCTCCGCCGCCCCGGCGCCGCCGCGCACCTGCAGCGCCGTGCGGTTCGGGCCCGGGCCCGGATCGCCCGCGCTGAACGCGCCCGCGCCCCCGCCCAGCCCGCGCTGGTGCCGGTCGATCGTGTCGGAGAGCAGCCGGCGCGCGGCGAGGTCGGTCATCACCGCGTCGCCGTAGCTCTGGCCCGACAGGCTCGCCAGGCCGCCCGGCAGCGTCGCCGGGCCGGCCGCGTAGAGCGGGTCGAACACCCGCGCCCGCGCCGCGTCCGGCCGCGTGCCGGCGGCCGGGCGGGCGAGGTCCAGCGCCGCGCCCACCGCCCGGGCGTTGCCGGTCTGGGCGAGGCCGAGACCTATGAGGTTGCCGTAGGCGGCGGGCGTGACCACGAGGTCGAGGCCGGTGGCGGCGTAGAGCGCGTCGAGGCGCGTGCCGGCCGGCAGGCCCGCCGCCGGCTGGGCGAGCCCGCTGAACGAGCCCGACAGCCCGGCCTGCGCGGTGAGCACGCCGAAGCGCTGGCCGAGCGCGGGGGTGAAGCTGTTGCCCGCGTTGCCGGTGATGCCGCGCAGCTCCGGCACCAGGGTGCCGTTGGCCGAGACCGTGCCGGTCGGGCCGAGCACCAGCAGGCGGGCGTAGCTGCCCGCGCCGGTGCCGGTGCCCGGGCCGTCGATGTCGAGGCCGAGGCTGCTGCCGGGGGCGAACGCCACCGGGCCGAGCACGGTGAGCGTGCCGGGGGAGTTGCCCGGCCGCAGGGCGCCCGCGACCGTGACCGGGGCCGCGACGGTGCCGATGCCGCGCAGGGTGCCGGTGGCCGCGACCGTGACCGGCGAGGTCCAGAGGCCGTTGAGGGAGAGCGTGCCGGCCTGGATTGTGGTCGGGCCGGAGAAGAGGCCGGGGCCGGTGAGCAGGAGCGTGCCGGGGCCGGCCTTGGTCAGGCTGGTCGGGCTCGCGGTCTCCAGGATGGCGCCGGCGTAGGTCGAGGCGGCCGCACTGGAGACCGTGAGGGCGCCGTTGCCCAGGACGGCGGAGGCCGGGCCGGCGAGGTCGGTGAGCGTGAGGGCGGTGCCGCCGAGGTCGAGGGCGCCGGTGTTGGTCAGGCCGGTCAGCCCGGCGAGCGGGCCGGTGATCTGCACGAGGCCGGTGTTGGTGAGCGTGCCGTTGAACTGCCCGGACAGGCGGGCGATGCCGGTGTTGGTCAGGTCGGCGGTGAGGGTGCCGTCGCTGGCGACGAGGCCGGCATTGCTGAGGCCGCCGGAGGCGGTGAGGCTGGCGCTCTGGGCGACGGCGACGAGGCCGGCATTGGCGAGGGGGCCGGCGAGGCTGTAGCTGCCGCCCGTGGTGACGGCGAGCGTCGCGCCGGCGGCGTTGGCGAAGGGGCCGGTGCCGGCCAGGGATCCGGCGACGGCGAGCAGGCCGGCATTGTTGGCGATGGGCCCGTCGATGCGACCGGCGCTGGCGAGCACGGTGCCGGCATTGGTCAGGCCGCCGCTGATCGTGCCGCTGGTGGCGAGGAGGCCGGTGTTGGCGACGCCGCCGCCGATGGCGCCGCTGTTGCTCAGGATGCCGCTGCTGATGACGCCGCCGGCGATCGCGCCGGTGTTGAGGGCGGTGCCGGTGTTGGTCAGACCGCCCGCGAGGGTGCCGGCGTTGATCAGGCTGCCGCTGTTGGTCGCGCCGCCGCCGATGGTGCCGGTGTTGAGGGCCGTGCCGGTGTTGGTCAGGCCGCCCGCGACGGTGCCGCTGTTGGACAGCGTGCCGCTGTTGGCCACGCCGCCGGCGATCACGCCGCTGCTGAGCGCCGTGCCGGCATTGGTCGCACCTCCGGAGATGGTGCCGGTGTTGATCAGGAGGCCGGCATTGCTGACGCTGCTCTGGGTCCAGCCGGCATTGAGATAGGTGCCCGCACTCTGGACGGAGACCGGTGAGGTCAGGCTGCCGCTGGCGGACAGGAACAGGGTGCCGCCGGCGACGGTGGTCGGTCCGGCATAGGTGTTGGTGCCGGCGAGTTCGAGGGTGCCGAGCCCGACCTTGGTCAGGCCGCCGACGCCGGAGATGGCGTTGGCGAAGCGGCCGTAATAGGCCTGTCCGTTGTAGGTGGTGTTGACGGTCCAGTCGGAGGTGAGCTGGCCCGGGCCGTCGATGGCCTTGCCGAGGTTGAGCAGGCCCCAGCCGAAGGTGGCGTTCGGGGCGTTGGCGGGCCCGTCGCCGAGATGGGTGGCGGTGGTGAACATGGTCTGGGCGATCTGCGGCGCCGTCAGGAACGGGAACGCCTGGAACAGCACGGCTGCAGCACCGGCCACGTGCGGTGCGGCCATCGATGTGCCGCTCTTGAGCCCGTAATTCGGGTCGTTGGGATTCTCACCCGATCCCATTCGGAGGGTTGAGTAGATGTCGACCCCCGGTGCGGACATGCACCAGTTCTTGGCGACGCCGCACAGATTACTGAAATCCGCGACGTTGTTGTTGCTGTCCAAAGCGACCACCGAAACGACGTACCCGTCGAGGCCGGAGAATCTGATCTGACTTTGGTCTACCGGATTTCCCGCATTGTCGACGAAGCGGTACACTCCCGCATTCGCGTTCTCTGGGCTGACATACGGAAAAAGCCCGCCGTTGATCGGGTTTTTATAGCTGGCTTGATTGTAGATCGTATGCTCGTTTCCGGCGGCTCGGACCATGAGCACGCCCTTCGCGGCCGCGTACTTCATGGCGTCGTACTCGGCCTGCGCTCCGCTCAATGTATAGGTCTGGTAGGACGTTCTCTCGTAGCGAAAATCGTCCCCGAAGCTGCCATTCAGAACCCGGGCACCCCGATCTGCCGCATACCGCGTCGCTTCATTGACGTATCTGAGATCGACCGCGGCGAGGATCGTGCTGTCGAAAGCGACGCCCATCATGCCCCGGCCGTCGAAACTCGCCGCCACGGTGCCGGACACGTGCGTGCCATGCCCCCCGATGGGATCATCGGCGGTGGGAAGGTCGGTGTCGCGGAGCCGCGTCTCGCCGGGGATGAAGTTCCGCGACGCCGGCGAGATGCGGCCGATGAATTCAGGATGTGTCGGATCGATCCCGCTGTCGACGACAGCCACCAGAACGCCGAGGCCCGTGAAGCCGCGCGCATAGGCCGTGGCGGCATCGATCTTGGCCAGCCCCCAATCGGCTCGATACTCCGGCATCCGGATGAAATCCGCTGCCGTCAATCCCGCGGTCGAGGGTGATCGCGCCGGCAGGCTCTGTCCAACCACAGGTCCCAGAGCGAGTGCGAGCACGCCCAGCGAGGCGCCGATCAGCAATCCCATCCGCAGACGGCCGCGCTTCCGCGTTCCGGAGCCGATACCTCTGCTCGGATCACAGGATCCGGTCACGGGCCCCGAACCGATATACTGTCGGACCATCGAACTGACCCCGGTCACGCCTGTCGCAAGCTTTGCGCGGGGCTTAGAAAATGCGGCCTCAACGAACTATCACATCGGGGCCACACTCGGCGTCGCGCGCGACAGCTTGAAACGGGGATCCCCCTTTCTGGAACGGATAGCCCCCCGGCAAGTGCGAGCTTGGGCCGAGCGCCGCGGTTCAGTGCGGCCAGATCGGGTCGGAACACCCGCGGGCGCAGCGTTCGATCCCCGCCACGTCGGACGGCTCAGCGTCGGTCCGGATCCGCGAGGCACGCAATCCAGGCGCGTGCGGCCGCCCTGTCCAGCGGCCCCGCGCATGACCGCCGAGCTCCGGAGGAGGTCTCATGCGATTCCTGGGGGCGGCGGCCGTTCGGATCGGCCCGTGCGGTCAGGCGACCGCCCGGAGCAAACCGAAGCGTAGCGGTTCGAAGGACGCACAGGAGCGGAATGGCGTTGTGACACGGCCGGACCATAGGATCGGGATCGCGGCGACCGGCTCGGCTTTCTCGGCGCCGCGACCGGCCCGCGCCCGCCATGCGGCCACAGACACAGGCGGAAGGTTCGCGCGGCGGTAAAGCGGCGGGCCGACGCCCGCCGATACCCCTCCGGTCCCGGCCGCCCGGAGACGGTCGGCGCCGCGCGCGTCATCGTCCGACGATCCTACCAGCGATAGGTGAGCGTCCCGAACACGCTCCGGCGGAACCCCTCGAAGACGTAGCCGGTGTAGAAGCCCGACGTGAAGTACCGCTGGTCGAAGATGTTGTTGGCGTTCACCGACAGGATTGCGCCCTTCCAGGCCGGGTTCAGCTGGGCGAGGTCGTAGTTCAGCGAGGCGTCGACGAGGGCGTAGGCCGGGATGCGATCGACGTTGGTGGCGTCCGTCCGCTCGCCGACGTAGCGCACGCCCGCCCCCGCCCGGAAGCCGGCGAAGGGCGAGTTCAGCGGGAAGGTGTAGTCGGCGAAGAGGGACAGGGTGTTGTCCGGCGCGTTCGGCAGGCGCTTGCCGACGAGCGCGGGGTTGGTCGCGTTCCGCGTGACCTTCGTGTCGAGGTGGGCGTAGCCGAAGATCAGGTTGAACCCGTCGAACAGGCTCGCCTTGCCCTCCAGTTCGAAGCCCCGTGACTCCGCCGCGCCGGTCACGATGAAGAAGCCGGGGTTGCGGGGATCGGCCAGGGGGATGTTGGTCTGCGTGATCTCGAAATACGACGCGGTGACGAGCGCGTTGGTGCCGACCGGCTGCCACTTGACGCCGCCCTCGATCTGGCTGGCCTCGCGGGGCGGCAGCGCCGACCCGTCCGCCCGCTGGCCGGCGATCTGCGGGTTGAACGACGTCGAGTAGGCGGCGTAGGGCACGATTCCGGCGGCGAACTCGTAGCCCAGGGCGGCCCGGTAGCTCAGGGCCGAGAAGTTCTGGTTGTCGACCGTCGTCCGGTTGAGGGTCGCGACCGGCAGGTTCGGGAAGTTGAAGGTGGTCCGGACCTGCTGGTCGACCCAGTCGTTGCGCAGGCTCCCCGTGAGGATGAAGCCGTTCCACTTCATCTGGTCCTGGACATAGGCACCCGTCTGCTGCTGGAGCGCCCGGGTCGAGACGTTCGTGCGCTGCGGGAAGGCGATGCCGAGGTTGTAGACCGGATTGTACAGGTCGATCAGGCGGTTCGCGGCGATCGTCGGGTAGCCGTTCGGGAAGGTCCGCGCGTCGCGGCGGTAGTAGTTCTGGAAGCCGACGCCGAAGACGACGTCGTGCTGGACGTCCCAGGTGTCGAAGCGCCCCTGGATATAGTTGTCGGTCAGGAGCCCCTGGCTCGACTGGTCGCGCAGGTACGGGAAGACCGAGACGGCGAGGAAACCGGGCGGCGTGAAGGCCGGGCTGGCGCCGACCGCGTCGAACTTCGAGGTGGTCTCGTAGGCCCGGAAGGCGGAGTGCAGCAGCCATCCCGGCGCGAAGCTGTGGTCGAGGATGTAGCCGATCTCCTTGTTCTCCAGGAGGCCGGTGTTGAAGTTCGGCTGCCCGACGAACGGGCTGCGCGGGAAGAAGCCGCGCGCGCTCGGCAGGATCGAGCCGACGATCGGCAGGCTCTGCTCCGAGCCGCCGCCGCGGTACTCGGCGTACTTGCCCAGCACCGTGAGCGACGTGTCGGCGTCCGGCCGCCAGGTCAGAGCCGGGGCGATGAAGGTCCGGTCATCCGGCGTGTACTTGACCTGGCTGTCGGCGTTGCGGACGAGGCCGGTCACCCGGTAGGCGAATTGCGGCGCCCCCTCGACCGGGCCGGACAGGTCGAAGCCGGCCTGGACGCGCCCGTAATTGCCGCCCTGGATGAACACCTCGTTGAACGGCACGAAGGTCGGGCGCTTCGAGACGAGGTTGATGATGCCGCCCGGCTGGCCCTGGCCGTAGAGGACCGAGATCGGCCCCTTCACGACGTCGATGCGCTCGTAGGCGTAGGGCTCGATGTTCTGGTCGAACGAGTTGAAGCCGTAGCGCAGGCCGTCCTCGTAGACGCTGTCGAAATTGTTGGCGTTGAACCCGCGCAGCGTGAAGGTCGGACCGCCCTGGCCGCCGGGATAGTCGACGGCCTGGACGTTGGGCGTGTAGGCGACCGCGAGGTTGACGTCCTGCACGCCCCGGACATTCAGCTCGTCGCGGGTGATGACGCTGACGGTGGCGGGCGTTTCCAGGATGGAATCGTTGCCCTTCGAGCCCGCCGTTGACCGGGTCGCGACGAAGCCCGTCGTCCCGAAGGTCGGCTGCTGGGCCTCGACCGAGAGCTCGTCGAGGGTGACCGACGCGGCGGCCGCCCCGACCGGCGTCAGCGCGTTCGAATCCCCCGGCGGCAGGGACGCCTGGGCGTAGCGCGGGTTCACGAGCGTGATCGTCGCGTGCTTCGCCGCGCGGTAGGTCAGCCCCGTCCCGTCGAGCAGCTGCGTCAGCGCCTCCAGGGGCAGGACGTCCCCCTCGACGCCCCGCGTCGCGATGTTCTCGGTCAGCGCCGTCCGGTAGGCCAGCGACAGGCCCGTCCGCGCGATGAGGCTCGCCAGGGCCGGCTCGAGGGGGCCGGGCGCGATCGAGAGCCGGACGCGCCGCTCCGAGAGCGCGCGCGGCGGCGCGGCATCGCCAGTCGCGACGGGCACGATGTTGAGCCGCTCGCCCGCCCGCACGAAGGTCGGGGTGATCGAACGGTCCTGCGCGGCCGACGCCTGCCCGAGCGCGATCAGGGACGCGCTCGCCAGGGCTGCACCGCGCCATGGACCGCCCGGCGCGCGGCCGAGCGTGCCGCCAAGATCCCACACTGCCATTCATGCCCCCGTTCCGCGGAGGGCGGCGCGCTCGGCGCGCGCTCCGTGGCCCTCACGGACAAACGACAATCGAGGCGCGAAACTCCTGACCTCCCCGCGTCGGTTTTTTTCGCCTCGTCAGGCCGGCGGCCTGACGAGGACGAGGTACGGGGTCAGGCGCGTGACGCGCAGGCCCATCGTCGCGGCCAGAACGTCGAGCGCGTCGTCGGTGTCGCGGATGTCGAGCGTCCCGCTGAAGCGCTGCGCGCCCAGCCCCGAACTGAGCAGGACGATGCGCCCGCGCCGATAGCGGTTCAGGTCGGCCACGACCGCGGCGAGGGGCTGCCCCGTGACGACGAGCTTGCCCTCCCGCCACGCCGTGGCGCGCCCCACATCGCCGCGCTCGACCATCAGATGGCCGTCGGCGCTCCGGAGGGCGACCTCGCCGGCTCCGATGGTCACGGCGCCCGCGGTCGTCGACGCGTCCACGCGCCCCTCCGCCACGCCGACCGGTTCGGCGTCCCCGCCGGCCCGGACGAAGAAGCGCGTCCCCACAGCGCGCACCCGCAACCCGCCGCCGTAGACCACGAAGGGTCGGGCGCTGTCGGGCACGACATCGAACACCGCCTCGCCGCGCAGCAGGTGGACGTCGCGCGCGGCGTCCGTGAAGTGCAGGGCGAGCGCGGTGTCGGTGTTGAGGGCGGCGCGGCTGCCGTCGGGGAGCCGCGCCGTCTCGATGTCCCCGATCCCGGTCCAGACGTCGGCGCGGACACGGTCGAGGATCCCGCTCTCGTAGGTGATGAATCCGGACAGGCCCAGCGCTGCCGCGAGGCCGACGAGGCGCGTCGGCGGCGGCCGCCTGCGCCGGCGCGTATCGGGCACGCGCCCGGCGATGCCCCGCCACGCCTCCATCTCCACGTAGGCCTCGGCATGGGCCGGGTCGGCGGCGCGCCAGGTCTCGAAGGCTGCCCGGTCGGCGTCGGTCGCGTCGGGGGAGGACAGGCGAACCACCCAGAACGCGGCCCGCGCGTAGATCGGGTCGTCGGCGGCCTCGTCGTCGCCCGCGGGCTTGCGCTCCTCCTCCATGTCGACCCGCTGCCCGCTCCGCCCGTCCGACCTATGAAGACCATCGAGGCCGCGAACTCCTGACGTGCCCGATCAGAAAAACTCGTGACACGCGCGACGAATGTGCAGCAGCGCCTTGATGAGGTGCTTCTCGACCATGTTGCGGCTGACGCCGAGACGGACGGCGACCTCCCCGTTCGAGAGGCCCTCGACGGTGCTGAGCAGGAACGCCTCCCGGCAGCGCGGCGGCAGCCCGTCGATCGTTGCCGCGACGAGGCGCAGCTGCTCGCGGGCGATCACCTGCGTCTCGGTCTGGGCGTGCCCGTCCACGACGCTCGACAGTTCGAGATCGGTCATGGATCGGAAGAGGCGCGCTTCGAACCGGCGGCGCTTGCCGAGATTGGCGGCGACGTTGCGCGCGAGGTGGAACAGGAAGAGGCGCGGATGCTCCAAGTCGGTAGTCGTGAGTGCTTTGACGAGGCGAAGATACGTCTCCTGCGCGGCGTCGGCTGCGTCGGCAGGGTTCCCGAGTTTGCGAAGAAGGAACCGCTGGAGGTTCAGGTTCTCACTGCGATGTAGGGCATCCAATGATACCGCCGCCATAACTCCAATCCTCAGGTGCCTCGCCGACGCACACGAGCGCGCGGCGCCGACCGATTAGACTGTCACGCCGAGGATAGATGCAAGCGTTCTGAACGCTTTTAGCCGATCTAAACTGATGCACCTGCTCTCAGCCAAACGCTTGTTCGGCCGCAGCGAAACAGCGATGCGAATGCAGGGCCTTGAACTGGAATAGTTCTAGTAGAACGGCTGTTTTCCATGTTCTGTTGCAAATCTGCGGCATGGATCGGGGCATGCCGGTGGCGTTCTGGGACCCGGCTTCGCGCCGTTCGTGGTCGAGACGCGCTCAGCGTCCCGGGGCGGCCTTCCGTCAGACGTCGAACGCCCACGTCCTCGACATGGTGCTCGAACCCAGCCGATCGCGGAGCCGCCCGTTCCGGCCACGCACCTTCGCCCCGCAACGCGGCCTGCACTCTGGCGCTGCGAGGGCCTGAAAAGGGTCGGACTTGGTCCGTGCGGATATTTATCCGCTTCGCTACATCTGCCGTCCCACAGCAAAAATGGCGGCATTCCACCCGGAGCCGCCCTTCGGCTGTCGGTCCATCTCAGACGGCTACGCCCGTGGTGGGGAAGCCGACAGGCGGACGTTCTGATCTCCTGGCCGTATCATGGAGGTGCGGTGCGTGACCGCGATGATGGTCAACCCGTCAACAAGGTCACGTAAGCCGTCCATGATGTGCCGCTCGGTCTCGTCGTCGAGGGCCGAACTGGCTTCGTCCAGAACGAGAATCGCCGGTTCGCCGTAGAGCGCCCGCGCGATGGCGATGCGTTGCCGTTCACCGCCCGACAGCTTGAGGCCCCGTTCGCCCACGACGGTCTCAAACCCTTCCGGCATGGCCTCGATGCGCGTGAGGATGGAGGCCTGCGCGGAGGCCCGGCGGAGGCGCTCCGCGTCGAACGGACGGCCCAGCACGATGTTGGCCGACAGCGTATCGTTGAGCAGTGTCACTTCTTGCGGCACGACGCCGACATGGTTGAACCAATCATCGCTCGCGATGCGAGTCAGGTCGGTTCCGTCGGCGAAGATGTGGCCGCCGCTCGGATGCAACCCCTTCAACAGCAGGCGAACGACGGTTGATTTGCCTGCACCGGTCTCACCCGTAAGGAAGGTCGGCGTGCCGCGGCGAGCGACGAAGGAGAGGTCGGCAACGCCACGACCATTGGCGTAGCGAAAGCTGACGTTCTCGAAAGCGACGATGCCGAGGGACGGCCGGTAGGGCAGCGGATCGTCGGGCTCGAGCTCTTCCGGTGCTCTCCACATCATCGCTAAGGGCCGGAAGCGGGCCGCTGCTTCGACCGACTCCTTGATGGCCATGCCGACCATGTGGAACGGCTCATTCAACTGGATCAGCAACGTGTTGAAGAGCACGATGCCGCCAATCGAGATCAGGCCGCCCTCGAACCGGGGAACGAGGATCAGGAACGTGACGGTCAACTGCAAGGCTGCAGCGATGCCCAGAAGCCCACAGAAGGCGCTGCTCACCAGCGCGTAGCGCCGCAAATTCGCGAAGGCATCACCCGCGCTGGCAGTAAAGCGCTCGGTGATCCATCGTTCGCCGCGTGTCTGGCGCAGGGTGTCGATGACGGCGATGGCGTTGCCGACCAGGCGCGCATTGGCCTGACTTTGATTCATCGCCTCATTGAGAGCGGGTTTGACTTTGCCGATACGCGTGTAGTCGAGCGCGATCACGACCACGCCGTAGATGAATATGATCAGGGCTATGTCCCAGCTGACGAGGTTGCCGAGGACTAGGACGCTGAAGGCGATCTGGACGCATCCAGGGAGCAAGCCTCCGAGCCCGAGCTGGGTGATGAGGTTCAGCGTCTGGGTTCCCTGCTGACGGGCAGTCCCGATCTCCGCGGCGTTGTGCTCCAGGAAGAAGGCTGGCGTCTTGTGTAGGAGGCGCGCAAAGAAGGCCGTATTTGCAATGAACGATAGACGCTCCGCGCAAAGCACGATCAGGAACCGTGATCCAATGCCCAGAGCTTTCGCGCATCCGAACAGGAACGCGTAGGACATGAGGAGCGGGAGCGCGTCGGACCGCACTTGTCCGCGGGCCAGATCGTCGACGGCGCGTGAGAAAAGGTACGGAGCCGAGATCGAGGCCAATGCACCGAGCAAACTGGCCGAGATCACCGCGATGGTCGTCAGGCGGGCGTCACGCCAGTAGGCTCGCAGCAACGCGTTCAGAATCGATATCATTCGAAATTGCCAGGGAAAATCCTGAGGGCGATCTTCGAATCCCTCGCAAGCTTGAGGAATGCAAGATTTTTCGCGGCAATCCGCGACTGGACCTGTCCGCCGCGATGCATCCGCCGTCCGGGAGAGGACGGGCAAGAAGCCAACTATCCCGAATATTTGCCCTGTTCTGCCCTATGACCGGATGACGAACGAATACCCGATATCAACACGCTGCATGTCCAGCGCGGGATACATCACATACTACCATGCCAATCGATTATCCCTCACGCAATCCGGAAATTCGACCTGCTCCGATCCAAGCATCAATACAAGTTCTATTTTACGGAAAACCGGAATGAACCAATAGGACCTGAGTACGAGAGCACCGCTTGACGCAGATCTGCACGCGATTCAATTGGGTTTCCCATCTTCCGCGATGTCGGCCGTGAGCGGGCCGGCGGCCATTTCCTCGATGTGTTCAATCGCGGCTTTCAGACTTATGAACGCGCCCAACGGGCCGCGCAGGTGTACGACTATCTTTCGCCGACTGATCGGCGTGCCGTCCGCGCTGGGCTCGGAGAGCATCATCTCGAGAGCGAGGCGACCGACGCCTCCTCCGACGCCATGCGTCGATGTGGCTTCGAAGTAGATGACGGGAGCTTCGAGAGTACCTTCGACCTCACTGGGGACGATCGGAACGGAGCTGATCTTGGGACGGCTGGTCAACGGTGTGTCTCCGGTGTTGGCCGCGTCGATGGTGCAACCGGCCACATTGAGCACGCCATGCGGGCGTGCGCCTTCGCCGATGTCCTTCCATCGCTGCCTGTTCGACCTCCTCTGTCGCGTGCCAACGGTCGCCCGACAGAGCCACGATGCGCCCCTATTCAAAAGTGTCGGGACGATCACCGTCTCCCTGAGAGAGCGAACAGAGGACGAGCGTCACCTGGATCGAGAGGCGGACCGTCGATCCTGAGCAGCAAATGCTCCGGCGATGGCACCGCCCCACCCTCCACTTCGAGAGTTCCGCTCACGGGATGACAAAGGGATCCTCGAAGCCGTCGGGATACGTCGAGCAGGCCGGGGCGTCATTGAGCTTCCGACACGGCCATTGCGATCGGGCAATTCGATCGACGAGCTCGAAACGAGAACCGGTCCAGTGGACGAAACCGAAGTGGGCCCAAGGGCCCGCGGCCTTCGGATCGTCCTTCTCGAGTGGTGGCGAGTCAGGATCGAATTCCATGATCCAGCGCATGGTGGGCGCATAAGGCAGCTTGTCGTCGAGCAGAAACAGGACGCTGCCGCCGTACTTCGTCTGACGCACGCGGTCGTCGGAGCTCAGGACCGGATCCGTCGGCAGCACGTCCGCACTGACATCCCGCAAGGCGCCGTCGGCAGCGAACCGAAAAGCCTTCCGACCCATGCCGTTGTGGCAATCCAACCCCGCCTCACCCTGATCGCATCGTACGGGCCAGATCAGGTACACGGTGTCTCGGGGGTCCGCTCCCTCGAAGCTGCGGACCATGAACGCGCCGGCCCCCAGCGTGAAGTCAGGACGGCGCCCGAAGCCGGGAGCCGCCAGGTAAAAAGCTTTGCGCAGATCCTCACGGCGCGTGTCACGTTCGAGGTCGAACGCTCGGACAGGGAGGGCCAAGACAGCGTGTGCCACATGCTCAGGAGCCGGGCCGAAGCAGTGATCGTCGAAATGAAGCGCGAGGAACGAGGTCCCTCCGCCCGCGTCGTGGGGCTTGCAGATCGCCCCCATGGCCCGCCCAACCTCGAGGGGCATCCACGGACTTGGCATGATCGCCGGGACCCGAGGAAAGACGGGCTCGGCGTCAAACAGCTTCATGGCCGCGGGACGCACGATGGCCCCACGTGCGTCACCCAGTCCCGGAGCATGCCCTCGCGCGCACCCAATGCTGTAAAATCCGACCAGTGATGCGGCCACAAAGAGACGGGATAAGGATTTCATCCGACGACCTCGTCGCACGTCCGCGAATAAGCGATGTCACCAGCTATGGTTCAGCAGGAAATCGGCCCTGTATGGTAGTCAAAAGTTAGGTTTGTTCGTTGCTGCGAGCCACCAGCGTTCCCGCTCTGACTTCGGCAACCGTCGCAGACCCGTCGGACAAACCCGAGTCCGCGCAGCGCAAGCGCCTGTGTTTCTGTACGCCGCGCAACAGGCGTCGTCACGCCACGGCGATGAGCTAGTCCGCTGACAAGCTCATCGAGGTCTATGGTTTTGCGGGCCTGCGCCGTCACCCGCAGTGAACCGCGGCGGCTTTCCCGGAGCCTGTCCGGTTCGGGTCAGGCGGCCAAGGCTCGGACCTCGGCTTCGGCAGAAGCGGCGGGTTTCCGTCTCGGCGGAAGGCAGCGTGCCGATCGGTTCGAGCGGCCGCCGGTGGTTGAACCAGTCGACCCATTCGAGGGTGGCGTACTCGACCGACTCGAACGAGGGCTCAAGATCTCACGCCGCAGCGTCCATCGCGCCCTACAGGACGCAGCATCACCGGAATCGCTCGGGCCGTCCCCGCCCCTCGAATGACTGGTCGGGCCGCTCGCGCCCCTCGTGTGACTGTACCATCGGGCTCCAGAAGCCATCCGGCGACCAACTGTGCGGCTGCACGGGAACATGGCCGCCGTCCCAGTTGCGAGGCCTCATGTCAGCGATCAGCCTCGACCCAGTGTCGTAGCGGTACATCTCACGGCGGTCGCCATCGGCGCGGCGTCGCACCGCGCTCAAGTCCGTGGTGATGTCGATGGGAGCCTTCTTCTGGGAAGCGCTGCGCGGCGCGCGCTTCGCGGTCACGGGCTTCGCATCGAAATAGTCACGGTAATCCCCGTACGACTCGACCGCCATCGCGCCGACCGTCGATCCGAGAAGTATGGCGGCTGCGAGCAACGTCTTCACTATCCCACACCTTCTGCATGCACGGTGGCGTCTAGCAGATCCGCGTTTACATCGGCCCGCCGAACTGTGTAGGATTGTAGGCGATCTTCCAGAGATTGCGGTGACGTGCAGCACAGGCCGGATGCCGCTCAGGCCGCACGAAGGCGCGGCTCTCCAGCTCTCACGCGGCTCCTGATTTTGCTCCGCCGCGCATCCCGATCTTCCTGGCGCAGGGCAGCACGGACAACCGCGTGCCGCCGCGGGTGACCGAGGACCATCGCGCGCGGCTGTGCCGAGCCGGCAGCCGGGTCGCGTTCGACCGCGTGCCTGGCGTGGGACATCTGTCGATGGCCAAGGACGCTGCGCCGGCGGCCCTCGACCGGATCGGTGATCGCTCCGCCGGCGTGCGGGCACCGAGCGAGTGCGGTGAGCCTTGACCGCCGGACGGCGCCCTTTAGGGTCGGGTCTCTCCGCTGGGCGAATTCGAGACTGAGGTTATACCGCCTCAGGATATGCGACCGAGCGAGCCACGTGGCGCGGGAGGCGGGTCCATGACGGACATTCTCATCGTCGGCGCGGGGCCGGTCGGTCTGACCATGGCGGCGGAGCTGGCCCGGTACGGCGTCGGAGTGCGCCTGATCGACCGCGCCCCGCACGCCACGGAGACCTCGAAGGCCCTCGTGGTCTGGTCGCGCACCCTCGAACTCATGGATCGCATGGGTTGCACGCGAGCCTTCCTGGATGCGGGACTGCGCGCTCCCGGTGCCTCGATCCGCAGCGGCGGCAAGGTGCTCGGCAGCCCGCGCCTGGAAGGCGTGGCGAGCGCGTACAACTTCGCCTTGATGATCCCACAATGCGAGACGGAGCGCCTGCTCACCGCGCACCTGGGCGCCTTCGGCGTCGAGATCGAGCGTCAGGTCGAGCTGGTCGACTTCGCCGAGACGGCCGACGGCATCGACGCGCACGTGCGACACGCCGACGGACGCGAGGAGACGGTGAGGACGCCGTGGCTGATCGGCTGCGACGGTGCTCACAGCACGGTCCGGCACAAACTCGGCATCCCGTTCTCCGGCTCGGCGCAGGGGGACGACTGGCTGCTCGCCGACGTGCGCCTCGAGGGGCCCGCCGCACCGCCGGCGGACGAGATCGCGACCTACCTGCACCGTGACGGCCCCTTCGTCGTCTTCCCGATCCCGGGCGGTCGGGCGCGCGTCATCGCGACGGTGGGCAAGGCGGATGCGGCGCACCCGCGGCCGGAGCCCACCCTCGACGACGTGCAAGCCCTCGTCGATCAGCGCGCCGGCGGCGGCTTCCGCGTGTCTGACCCGGTCTGGTTGACGCACTTCCGCATCAACGAGCGCAAGGTCGCGGATTACCGGCGCGGGCGCGCCTTTCTCGCCGGCGATGCGGCGCACATCCACAGTCCCGCAGGCGGACAGGGGATGAACACCGGTATGCAGGACGCGGTGAACCTCGCCTGGAAGCTGGCGATGGTGGTGCGCGGTCAAGCGAGCGCGTCCCTGCTCGACAGCTACAGCCCAGAGCGCAGCGCGGTCGGGGAGCTGGTCCTGCGCAACGCGACCCGGCTGACCGACATGGCGACGCTGTCGAACCCGGCGGCGCAGACGGCGCGCAACCTCGCGCTGCGCTTCCTGCTCGGCCTCCATGTCGTCCGCGACCGGATGGCGACGCAGCTGAGCGAGATCGAGATCGCCTATGCCGACAGCCCGCTCTCCCTCGGACACGGCGCCGGCGCGCGTTGGGAGCCTGCTGCCTACGCGGGACCGCCCCCGGGCGCCGGCAGCGAGCCGCGCTTCGTCCTCTATGCGGCGGACGCGACGCGTGGGGCTGAACTGATCGAGCGCTTCCCCGGCCTGCTCGAACCGACCCGTCGGTCGCTGCCGAGCGGTTCCGACCTCATCGTTGTCCGACCCGACGGCTATATCGGTCTGGCTGCGAGGGACGGCGCGTGGGAGACCGCCGAGCAGTATCTGCGAGCCCTCGCGTAAGGTCCGAGCACCACCTGCTCCGCGCTCGTCTTCTGACCTCGCCGCATGCCCGACTCCTTCGGTCCTGGCCGATCCTCTCAATCAGCCCGGTCCAGAGCCAGTCGGTCAGGTCACACCGGCCTGTCCGTCACGCCCGCTTCGTCACCTCCGCCCACGCGACGTCCCGGAAATGGTCCACGTCGCGCTCAGAAGCGCAGCTGCATCCGAGCAGTCCCCGCATGCGAGAGGAAGTGATCGCCGACTTGACCCTGATACTCGCCGGTCACCTCGATGCCGCCACCGAGGCTGATCTGAAAGCCCAGCCCCATCTCGCCGAGGCGATCGGGGATCGACGATTCCGTAGCGAACAGGCCGAGAGCGCCGGTCCCCTGGAAGCTCGCCCGACCGGTGAAATGGTCGTCCGAGAGGAGCGTCACGCCGAGGATACCGTAAGGCCGGATCCAGCGCCCCGCATCGAGGTCGATCCGGCCGCCGATCTCCAGCATCGGGCTGAACGCCACCAGCGTCTTGGCGACCGGTCGCATGTCGAGGTTGAAGCCGGGGGCCCCGGTCTCTGAATAGGCGGGACTGTAGCTGTAGAGCAGATCCAGATCCGCGTAGGGCTTGAGATACCAATCGCCGAACAGGACTTGGTAGCTTGCCCGCAGCCGCCCGCCCGCCGAGAGGATCCCGGACTTGCTGCGCGCCGTGGCCGTGGCGCCGCCGAAGTCGATCAGGCGCCTGTTCTCGGCCCAGGAATATCCGAGATTGGCCGATGCCGCGAGCAGCCAGGGGCCGATCTGGTGCTTGAGCGCCGCCGAGACATCGCCGGCATCGCTGGTCGTCCCGGTGATCCGGTCGGGATCGCTCTGGATGGCGCGGGTGTAGGCGCCGGTCAGACCGAAGAACCAGTCAGGGGCGAACTCGGTCTGGAGGCCGGTCTGGTAGCTGAGGGCGGTCTGGCGATAGCCGCCGTCCTCCGCGGTCGCGGAAAGGGTCGTGTGGGCGCTCGTGATCCGTCCCCAGACACACTCGCCCTCACGCAGGAGCGTGCCGGTGCCGCTGAAGGCCGGACAGCTCATGGCCCGCTGAAGACCTTTGCGGGTGTCGAGCGTCCGGTCGGTCAGGCTGTCCTGGTTGGACTCGGGCTTCAACTCGTCGAGGGCGGCGGCGTAGGCCTTCTGGCTGTCGACCGAGAGGAAGCGCCCGTAGAGCGTTCCGAGCTGCCTGGTATTGCCGTCCCAGGCGTCCTGCAGACCCTGTGCGACGCTGCGCTGGTCCGGCGTGAGCGTGACGCCCGTCGGCTCCGTGAACCGGGCTCTCGGGACCAGGGAGAGGGTGTCGCCCGACGCGACGATCGACCAGGAGATCGGAACCGCGCCGGAATGGAGGCTGCCGCCGACAGCCATGGCGCCGCTCTCCACGACCTGACCGGCCCGGAGGAAGGCGTACCGGCCGGGCAGCAGCCCGTCGATCAGATGCGGCTCGACGAGGCCCTTCAGCGATGCGGTGCCGGTGACGGTGAGGAGATCGGCGCGCAGGGCCCCCTCCGGCGCCAGGGGCGCCACGTCGACGAGCATCCGCCCGTACGCGCTCTGCTCGAAATTGCCGGTCACCGTTGCTCGGGCGACCTTGCCGACGCCGCCGATGTCGAGGGTGGCGCTGTTGTGCAGGCGGCCGTTCGGCCCCAGGGCGATGACGCCTTCGGGTCCGGTGCGCAGGATCGCCGAGGTCCCACTCGTGTTCTGGAAACCGCCGTTGTTGAAGGTGACGCCCCCCGCCTGGCCGGCGGCCAGGTCCACGTCGCCGATCACGGTGCCGTAATTGTTGATCTCGCCGGCGGAGAACGCGCCGACGATGGCCCGGCCCGAAGCCGCGCTGACCACGGCGCGCCCGCCGATCACGATCGTAGTGGAGCGCCCGCCGTCGATGCGGATCGCCGCCCCGGTGCCGCTGCCGCCCGTGACGAGGCCGTTCACCTGGAGGTTGATCCTGCCGCCCCGCTCCGGGTCGGGCTCGAGGCTCCCGTCGGTGCGTTGGACGCCGGACTGGACGAAGATCGCGTTCGCGTGGCGGCCCGACGCGATGATCGATCCGGACGACGCGACGGAGATGTCGCCGCCCTTGCCGGTCGCGTTCAGACGGCTCTGACCCGACGCCCCGGCGGCCGGGCCGGTGAGGTCCAGGAGCAGGCCGCCGCCGCCTCCGAGGCTCTGGGCGAGGAGGCCGTGGGACTGGGCGCCCGACGTGCGGATCGCGCTGCCCTCCTCCAGCGTCACCCGGATCGTCCCACCGTTGCCGCCGGACCCGTCGCGCAGGGCGTAGGGCACCGCGTATCCCATCGCCTGGTGCGCGCCGCCGTAGCCACCGCCGCCGCCGATCGACTGCAGCAGCAGCGCCGGCGCCGCGTCGCCGACGGTGGAGACCTGCGCGCCCGCGGTCAGGCTCACCCCGACCGGGCCGCCGCTCCCCGAGGCGCCGCCCGCGCCGCCGATCCCGAACGTGTAGCGGTGGCCGCCCGGGCCGGCCGCCACCGAGGCGAGACCGCCGCCGCCGCCGATGCTCTGCGCCAGGATGCCCACCGCCCCGAAGCCCGTCGTGGCGACCGTGCCGGATTGCACGATCGTCACGCCGCCACCATCGCCCGCCACGCGCCCGGAGCCGCCGAGCGTCAGGCTGCCGGATCTCTCGGAGACGCCGGCCGGATCCTCCGGTGGGGCGATCCGCTCGATGTCGAGCGCGGCGAGCAGGGCGTCCGCCAGCGCCTGGGCGTCGCTCTTCGTCCCGCCCTTCGTCTCGCTCTTGGTCTCGCTCTGAACCTGGCTCGGGCCCGGCTCCTCGGATGATTTCGTCCCCTCCGCCGCAGCGGCGGGGGTGGCAGCGGCGGGAGTGTCGGCCTCGGCGGAGGGCGCCGAGAAGCTTCCGCCACCGCCGCCGATGCTCTGGGCGACGACGGCATGCGCCTCGGCCCCGGCTGTGGTCACCGAGCCGCGGTTATCGACCCGGACAGATCCGCCCCGGGCGCCGGTCCCTCCCGATCCGCCGACGGTCAGGTTGAGCGTCAGGCCCTTGTTCGCTTGGCTGCCGGCGACCGTGGCGCCGACGCCGTTGCCGCCGCCGCCGCCGATGCTCTGCGCGTAGAGGCCGTAGGCGGCATCGTCCGCGGTGGTGACGGAACCGGTGTTCACGATCTTGGCCGTGCCGCCGATGTTGCCGCTGCCGCCCGTGCCGCCGAGCGTCGCCGTCACGGTCGTCCTGTTGGTCGCCTCCGCGTAGGCGAGGCCGCCCTGGCCGCCGCCGCCGCCGATGCTCTGCGCCAGGATGCCGTGCGCGCCGATCCCCATCGTCCGGACGGTGCCGCCGTTCTCGACCGAGACGCGACCGCCGTTCCCGCCCTGCGCGCCGCTCCCGCCGAGCGACAGGATGAACGCCACGTCGGGCAGCTTGGTGGCGCCCTTCTTCTGCGCGTCCAGATAGCTCGAGACGCTGCCGCTGTAGGACTTGAGCGCCTTGCCGAAATCCGAGTTCTTGAGCTGATCCGCCAGGCCCTTGTACGTGTCGCTGGACTTGATGTCCTTCAGGAATCGATCGAGATCGTCCTTGTTCTCCTTGTCCTTCGCCCACTCCTGGTAGGCGGCGACACCGATCGTCTTCTTGATCTGCGCCCAGATCGTTCCGACGGTGTCGGGGTCGGAAACGTCACGCGCCGCGACGCTGCCGCCCATGCCGCCGCCGCCGCCGATGCTCTGCGCCACGATCCCGTGCGAGCCGTCGCCGCTGGTCGCGATCAGGCCGCCAGCGGCATTGGTGACGGTCACGTCCCCGCCGCTGCCGCCGCTGCCGCCCTGGCCGCCGAGCGTCAGGCCGACGGTGAGCTTGCCGACGGCCGATCCGGACACGGTGCCGCCGTTGCCGCCGCCCCCGCCGATGCTCTGCGCCTCGATGCCGTGGGCGTTCGACCCCCCGGTCGTGATCGCGCCCCGGTTCGTCACCGTGACCGCGCCGCCGACATTGCCCTTGCCCGTCCCGCCGCCGATCGTCTCCGTCACCGAGAGGGTATCGGCGATCGGAAGCTTTCCGACGAGGCCGTTCAGGGTCTTGTCGAAGGAGAAGCCGGGGGCCGCGAGGCTCGCGGCGTTGCCGCCGTTGCCGCCGCCCCCGCCGATGCTCTGCGCGAGGATGCCGACCGCGCCGGCTCCCCCGGTGGTGACGCTGCCGGACTGCGTGACCGTGACCGCGCCGCCGATCCCGGCGACGCCCGCGGTGCCGCCGACGCTCCGCGCCACCGTGACATTCTGCTTGAGGCTCAGGCTGTTGCTCGTCGCGGTCGCGCCCCCGCCATTGCCGCCGCCCCCGCCGATGCTCTGGGCCTGGATGCCGATCGCGCCGTCCCCGGACGTGCGCACCGCGCCGCTATTCGCGGCGGTGACGGTGCCGCCATTGCCGCCGCCGCCGCCCGTCCCACCCAGCGTGGAGGTGGCGGACACGGCCATCTGGCCCGGCGGAGCGACCGCCAGCGCGTAGGCGGCGGCATCGCCGCCGATCCCGCCGCCGCCGCCGACGCTGAGGACCAGCAGCCCCGCGGCCGCGTCGCCGTAGGTGGTGACCCGGCCGGCATTGATCACGCCCGCCGGGCCGCCGTTGCCGCCGTCGCCCCCCGAGCCGCCGATCGCGGTGGAGAAGGCGAAGGTCGGCAGCGACTGCCCGCTCGGCGTGGCCAGGGGCGTCGTGATCGCCGTCGCGCTGGCCAGGCCGCCGACACCGCCGCCGCCGCCGATGCTGAGGACGGCCAGGCCGTCCGCCCCGAGACCGGCGGTGGTCATGGTGCTGCTGCTCTCGATGCGGGCCTCGCCGCCGTTGCCCCCCTTGCCGCCGGATCCGCCGATCGCCCACGAGGCGGAGAGCGCCGCGCCCACCGCGATGCTCCTGACGTCGCCGCCGGCGCCGCCGCCGCCGCCGATACTCTGCACCAGCACGGCCGTCGATCCCGCCCCGCCGGTCTCGATCGCGCCGGCCCGGCCGGTGAAGCGCGCGAGACCGCCATCACCGCCGCCGCCGCCGCTGCCGCCCAGGCCGACCGCGAAGAAGGCCCCGGCCGGGAAGGCGCCGCCACCGCTGCCGCCGCTGCCACCGATGCTCTGCACCAACGCCCCGAAGGCCGAGTCGCCCTCGGTCGTGATCCGGCCACCCGCGTTGACGATCTCCGCGGTCCCGCCCGCGCCCCCGGTCCCGCCGGCCCCGCCGCGGCCGAACCAGAGCGAGATGCCTCCGGCACCGCCGCCGCTCCCGGGCGCCACGTCGAGCGCCGCGAGCGGCAGGGCCGAGAGGGCGCTGCCGCCGCCGATGCTCTGCGCCACGAGGCCGGTCGCCCCGGCGCCGGACGTCGTCACCGTCCCGCTGTTGGTCAGGGTCACCGATCCGCCCGGGGCGGCATCGCCCCCGCCGCCGCCGCCGAACACGCCGCCGCCGCCCTTGCCGCCCGGCCCGCCGACCGATTGCGCGACGAGGCCGAGGGCGTAGTCGCCCGCCGTGACGATCGTGCCGCTCTGGGTCACCGTCACGGTCCCGCCATCGCCGCCCCGGCCACCGGGCCGGCCGCCGGCATCGGGCTGTATCCCGCCGTTGCCGCCGATGCTCTGAACGAGGCCGCCGAGGGCAGAGTCGCCAGAGGTCCGGATGGTCCCGGCCATGTCGAGGCGCGCGGTGCCGCCCGCGCCGCCCGGCGTCACGAAGGGGTTGCTGTAGAAGGTCCCGGACCCGCGGATCGAGCCCGCGCCGCCGATGGACTCGACGATCACCGCGGTCGCCCCGACACCGTCGGTCGTCACCTGCCCGGAGCGTGTCACCGTGAGCGCGGCCGCGCCGCCGGCGCCGCCCCGTCTGGAGGCGGTCTGGTCGGCGTCGGTGCCCCCGCGGCCGGCATCGCCGCCGACCGCACTGACCCGGACCCCCAGGAAGGCCTGCCCCTCGGTCGCGACGCGGGACGACAGGGTCAGGGTCGCCGGCCCGGCATCGCCGCCGGCGCCGACATCCTTCTGGGCGTCGCCGCCGTTCCCACCCCGGGAGAAGACCCAGAACCGCGGGATCGGCCGGAACTGGAGCTGGGAGACGCGGGCGCGCGTCGTGTAGCCGACCTGATCCCCCTCTCCGCTCACATCCTCTCCGAGCGTCACCGCGACGGCACCGCCGCGCCCACCGCTCGCGCCCGGGACGGATGCCAGCCCCGGGATCGCGTCGCCGCGCCCGCCCGCTCCCCCCACCGAACCGGTCCGGATCGTCGCGGCGAGGTCGTTGCCGGCGGCCGCGGCATCGACATCGATCAAGGACAGGTCAGGGCCGTCGGCACCGGGCGTCGCGACGACATTCGACGCGATGACGTTGGCTCTACCATCGCGGCCGCTGGTGGCGGTCACCACCTCGGGCCGAGGTCGCTCCAGGGCGCGCGCCGGCAGGTCGAGGACCAGGACCAGGCCGGTGCTGGCCGCGACGACGAGCCGTCCGCCATCGCGGATCTGCCGGTCGCGGCGTGGGACACAGAGTTGACCTGGCCGGTGACCCATCAGGAACGCGTCTCTCTGCGCCGCTGTCTCGAGAAAAAATCCGGGCCCTCGCGGCTCAGGGCACCCAGCGATCGTCCACACGAAGTTTTGAATGCATTCCTCTCACATGGTTAACAAAACGTTTAGACCGGTTTTTCGGGCCGATGATGGTCCTATTTTTCCCAATTCTGGAGCAATTGTGCGGACTGAGATCGATATTTCAAACAGCGACCGAACCCATATTTCTTGGCGAATTCACAATTTTTAGTATCTGAGTCCATGTTTAAATGCCCTCAGATATTCGAGGCCGCGCCTGGAGCGAATTGAACGCGTCTCGGGTGCAGCAATGTAGGTGCGGTGGATTTCAGACGGTCGGCGTTTCCCACCCCGTCGGGGGACGCGTTTCACACCGCCACAGGCCGGAGACGGAACAGGAATGACGGCTGTCCCTCGACGACCGTCCTGCCGGGTCTCGTCGCCGTAGCCGGCCGTCGGAACCGGACAGGCTCGCCGAGCTGCTCGGTGAGGCAAGGCGCGCGCCGGCGTGGCAAATGGCGACGCCCGCGATATATTAGGATCCGCTAAATAAGAGACCCTGAGAGCGCCCGGATCCGGACCGATGGACGTCGTCACGCCGAACGAACTGCTGCGCCTTCAGGACAGGGCCGGCGACGCGGCCCGTCTGCTCCGTCTCCTCGCCAACGAGAAGCGCCTGCTCATTCTGTGCCTGCTGGTCGCCCGCGGCGAGATGGACGTGACGAGCCTCGCCGAGGCGGTCGGACTCAGCCAGTCTGCCCTGTCGCAGCACCTCGCCAAGCTGCGGGAGGACGGGCTGGTCGCATACCGGCGCGAGAGCCAGACGCTTCACTACCGCCTGGAGGATCCCCGGGTCGCCCGCGTGCTGGCGACCCTCAAGGACATCTTCTGCCCGGAACTCGCCTGACCGCGTCAGCCACGCAGGATCTCCACCGCGAGTCCCGAACGGTCCGGCCGGTTGCGCAGCCGCAGGCTCGGCCCGCTGTGGCGTGACGCCATCGCGGCGATGGCGAGAGCGAGCCCGCAGCCCGTCGCGCGCGGCGATCGCGGAGGAAGCCCGCGCGCTCCGGGAAGCCGGCCAGCGCGTCGCTCCGGCGCTCGCAGCGCTTGCCGCAGAACATTAGGGTGCACTAAATAAGAGCCGTCTAATGTTATCGCGCGGGACAGCGTTCTCCGCCGCCGAGCCGGGCCTCGCCTGGACCGGAGCTGTGGGCAGATCGAGATGGATGACTTCACCGCAGTCAGCGCCCTTCTCGGCGGAGCGATGATCGGCGCATCCGCGTCGCTCCTCCTCCTCCTCACCGGGCGCGTCGCCGGCATCAGCGGCATCCTCGGCAGGCTCCTGGTCCCGCCCGCGCGCGGGACCGCTTGGCGGGCCGCCTTCGTGGCGGGCCTCGTCCTGGCGCCGGTCGCTTACAGGGGTCTCGGGGGCGACCTGCCGCCGGTGACGATCGGGGCGTCGTTCCCGCTCCTCGTCGTCGCGGGCCTGCTGGTCGGCTTCGGCGCGCGCCTCGGATCCGGCTGCACCAGCGGCCACGGCGTCTGCGGCATAGGCCGCGGCTCGCCCCGCTCGCTGGCCGCCACCGGCACGTTCATGACCGTCGCGATCCTCACCGTCCTCGTCGCGCGGCGTCTCGTCGGAGCCTGAGCCATGGCCAAGACCGTCTCCGCCCTCGCCGTCGGCCTCCTGTTCGGCCTCGGCCTCCTCGTCTCGGGCATGGCCGACCCGGCCAAGGTGCGCGCCTTCCTCGACGTGACGGGCCGCTGGGACCCGAGCCTCGCCCTCGTCATGGCGGGTGCCGTCGCGGTCTCGGCCGCCGGTGACCGCCTGGCGCTGCGGCGCGGCCGGCCGGTGCTCGCGCCCAGGTTCGATGTCCCGACCCGGCGCGACCTCGACCTGCGTCTCATCGCCGGGGCCGCGATCTTCGGCCTCGGCTGGGGCCTGGTCGGCCTCTGCCCCGGCCCCGCCCTCACCATCCTGACGGTGGCCCCGGCCGAGGCCCTGACCTTCGTGGCGGCGATGGTCGCCGGCATGCTGCTGTTCCGCCTCGTGCCGCCGGTGCGTCCGAAGCCGAAGGCCGTGCCGGGAGCCGGCGCCTGAAGCGCACCGCTCGGGCAAGCGGGTTCGCTGCGTCGGGATCGGACGCTCCCGCCATGTCGTCCGCGTGCCGGCGTCGCCGTGCGCTCGCGGTCCGACAGCCCCAAGGCGACGCTCTGCGGGCGCGGCGGGCACGGCTCGGGTCCGGAATCCGGCATCGCTCTGGTGGTGGCGGCCGCGACGGCGATGCGGCTCCAGCCTTCGGGTCTCGCGCTCCGCGCATCGGGCACGACGGAGCGTCGGCGACGCTGTCAGTCGGTGGGCTGGAGCCGCAGAGCCATGCCCCAGGGATCGCGGACAACGAGCGCGCCGTCGTCCGCGCCGAGGGGCGCGTCGGCCTCGCGCAGACGGTCTCCCGTCGATGCCAGGGTCGGTCGATCGACCAGCAGCAGCACCTCGGCGAGGCCCGTCCGCCCCTCGGATCTGACGGCCGCACCGCGGCTGTTCCAGACGTTGCCGGCCAGCTGATGGTGGTAGCCGCCGGAGCCGAGGAACAGGGCCCCCGGATAGCGGCACATCACGTCGAAGCCGAGCAGGTTCGCGTAGAAGCGCTCTGCCGCTCCGAGGTCGCCCACCTGGAGATGGACGTGCCCGACGCAGGCGGCGGCCGGCATCGCCGACCAGGGACGTGTCGCGGCACCGACGATCCCCGCCTGATCGAGCCGTTCGTTGCGCATCACGACCGAACCGTCCGACGCACGCGGCCACGCCGATGCCGGGCGATCGACGTAGATCTCGATGCCGTTGCCTTCCGGATCGTCGAGGTAGACGGCCTCGCTCACGAGGTGGTCGGCGGCGCCCGTGAGCGCGATGCCGTGCCTCTCCGCGTGCAGGAGCCAGGCACCGAGGTCACTCCGGTCGGGCAGCAGGAACGCCGTGTGGAACAGGCCGGCCTCGCGCGGGTCCCGTGACCGCGCGTTCGGGTCACGGCGCAGGACGAGGCGCGTCGCGTCGCCCGTCCCGAGCTGCACGGCACTCTCGGTCTCCGAGAGGATGCCGAGCCCGATGATGTCCCGGTAGAACCGCGTGAGCGCGTCGAGGTCGCGCACGGCCAGGGTCACCGCGCCGATCCGGTACGGCGCCTCGGCCAGGACGCGGTCCGGCCCGGCCTGGGGCCGGCTCGAAGCGGGTGTCGCCATGGTTCGTCTCCCGATCTCTGTCCGTCCGGCAGGTGGGATCGCCGGCCGGTCCTCAGCGGCTTCTCGTCTCCCGGGGGGCGGGCTCCGGCGCCCCGCGCCAGGATCCGAACAGGCTGAAATGCGGGGTCCCGCCCTCGGACGCGACCGCGACCGTCGCCGTGCGGCCCGCGACCAGGCGGGTCTCGTCGGGAACGTCGTCCAGCTTGATCCGCACCGGGATGCGCTGGGCCAGCCGGACCCAGGCGAAGGTCGGGTTGACGCTGGCCAGCAGGTTCGAGCCCGCCGTGCGCTCGCGGTCCTCGATGCCGCCCGCGAAGCTCTCCACGCGGCCGTTCAGCGTCGACGTCTCGCCCATCAGGCGGACGCTGGCCTTGTCGCCGACATGGATGCGCGGGAGTTTCGTCTCCTCGAAATAGCCCTCGACGCGCAGCGTGTCGCTGTCGATGAGCGCCATCACGCCCCGCCCGGTGGACACGTAGGTGCCGGGACGCAGCTCCATGTTGGTGATGCGCCCGTTGACCGCGGCCTTCACCGCGGAGCGTTCGAGGTTGAGCTTGGCGAGGTCACGGTCGGCCACCGCCTGCCCGTACGCCGCCCTGGCCTCCAGGTCGGTCGCCCGGGCGGCCTCGACCCTCTGCTGGGACGCGGCGGCGTCGCTGAGCTTCTGATAGCGGACGTAGTCGGCGGCGGCCCGCTCGGCGGTCGCCTGCTTGCCCTCGACCACCGCCTCCGCCTGGCGCAGGGCGAGATCGAAGCGCTCGGGATCGATGCGGAACAGCACGTCGCCCCGCTTCACCACCTGGTTGTCCGCCACCAGCACCTCGGTGACGAGGCCGGAGACGTCGGGGGCCACCTGCACCACGTCGGCGCGCACGCGCCCGTCGCGGGTCCACGGCGCCTCCATGTAGTAGTCCCACAGCGCCAGCCCGACGACGATCGCGGCGGCGACCGTCCCGAGGGTGACGAGGAGGCGGAACGAGAGGGCGAGAAGCCGGGGCATGGAGGGATCCGGAAGGTGTGGGCAGGGCGAGACCGGGCGGCCGGACGAGCCCGCCGGTCAGGAGGTGAGAGGGACCGCGACCGAGACGACGAGGCCGAGGAGCACGACGTAGAGGGCGAGGTCGAACAGGGGCCGGTGCCAGACCATGCGGTAGAACCCGGTTCGGGCCAGCACCCGCCGCAGGAGCAGGCTCAGGGCGAAGGCGATCAGCATCCAGGCCGCGAGGCTCGGCACGAACACACCGTACAGGTCGAGTTCACCCGTCATGCCGCGAGCTCCGGATGCGTGGTGGTGGGCAGCGTCGACCGGTAGGGCGGCGCGTCCGGGAACAGGCCGCGCCGGACGCCGACGAGACCCATCAGCGCGGCCCGGCCGGCCGCCCGCCGCGCGTCGCGGGAGACGGCGTCGAGGGCCCCGTCGACGGCCTCGAGCAGGCCGGGGGCGGGCTTTCCCGGCTCGGCCGCGAAGTGCCGCGACAGCGCGACGAGGAGTGCCTCGACCGCCGCCCGGGCCGGCTCCGAGAGCTGCCGCCGGTCGCGCCGCAGTTCCACGACGTTGATGCCGACCCGGACCTCGGCGAGGAGGTCGGCGGTCCATTCCGCGTCGTCGGACGGCAGGGCGGCCAGCCGCGGCGCGATCAGGCCGACCCGATCGAGCATCAGCGCGGCGAGTTCGAGACCGTTCTGCGCGCCCTGGCGCCCGGCGGCGCGGGCGAGGCTGCGGCGGTTGACGGCCCGCAGGCGCCGCGCCGACCAGCCGGCGCCGACCGAGCGGACGAGGCGCGTGACGATGGCCGCGACCCACATGCCGACGATGACCGCGACGGAGGCGTTGGTGAAGGCCGCGAAGTCCCCCGTGTAGCTGCCCTGGAGGGCGATCATGGCCGAGCCGTTGACCGCCGCGCCCATCGCCAGGGGCGCGGTCCTCGGCTGGGCCATGAACACCCCGCAGGCCAGGAGGGCCGGGGACAGCGCCAGGGCCAGCATCTCGAAGGTGGTGGCCAGCGGCAGGACCGCGAACAGGTAGGCGCCCGCCCCCAGGGCGCCGACGATGGCCGAGTTGGCGAAGCTGACGATGAACGGGGCGGGATCGTCCTGGGCGGCGAAGAAGCAGCAGCCGACCGCGGCCATCATCGGGGCGGCCGAGCCGTGCGGCCATCCGGTCGCGATCCAGATCGCGCAGGTGACCAGGATGGTCAGGAACACGCCCAGGGCCGACAGCAGCGCCATGCCGTGGTCGCGGTGGCGGATCGTGCGCGCCGCCGCGGTGTACCGGAAGGTCAGGTCCTCGGTGACCGGCGTGCCGTCCGCGATGTGCCGCTGCAGGATCCGGGCGTCCTGGCGCAGGTCGATGAAGTCGCGCAGGCGCGCCAGGAGGCTCGCCAGCACGAGGGCGTCCCAGGACGGCCGCTCCCCGAGCCCGGGTTCGAGGGCGTCCGCCTCGGCCTTCAGGCGGTCGGCCTCGGCCTGTTCGGTGGTTCCGGAGGCGAGCCAGGCGGCCATGGCGTCGAGGAGGGTGCGCAAGCGCTGCGGCAGCGCGCTCGCCCGCTCCAGCGTCTCGATGCGGTCCGAGACCGCCGAGGCGATGGGCAGGAACATCAGCATGTGCTGGCGCAGGGTCGCCATGGCATCCGCCGAGCGTTCCGCGCCGGTCATGTCGTAGCGCAGCGGCGTCGCCAGGGCATCGAACGCGACCGCGTCCGAGGCCAGCTTCAGCCGGGTGGCCTGCGTGTCCGTCGTCTCGCGGGTGCGGCCGAGGACGTCGATGACCCAGCCCCGCGCGTCGCGCAGCCAGAGGTCGAGCCGGCCGGAGATCACCGGCGCCACCGATTGCGGCAGCACGATCGTGTTCACGAGGCTGGCGCAGAGGATGCCGAGGGTGATCTCCTCGGCCCGGGCCACCGCGACATCGAACATCGTCCCGGGATCGCCCACGGCCGGGAAGCCGATCAGCGCCGCCGTGTAGCCGCCGAGCATCATCAGGTAGCTGCGCGGGGTCCGGTCGAGGAGGGAGAAGTACAGGCACGTCGCGACCCAGGTCGCGATGGCGAGCGTCAGGAGTTCCGGCGCGTTCACGAGGTTCGGCACGAGGGCGACCGTGACCACGGCCCCGAGCAGGGTGCCGAGCACCCGGTAGAGCGCCTTGGAGCGGGTGGCGCCGGCCAGCACCTGGCTGGTGATGTAGACGGTGCCGAGCGCCCAGTAGGGGTTCGGCAGATCGATCCAGAACGCCAGGAACAGGGCCAGCATGCCCGCACCGAAGGTCTTGAGCGCGAAGGCCCAGTCGCGCCAGCCGGGGAGCGTCATTCCGCGGCCTCGCCGCGACGCGCCCCGGCCTCCGCCCCGTCGAGCCCGGCCTCGCCGCGGAGATGATCCTGCAGGGCCTGGAACACCCGCAGGCCGGCCTCCAGGTCCGCGGCGCTCACGGTCGCGAACACCGTCTCCCTGAGGCGCTCGAGATCCGCCTCGATCCGCGCGACGACCGCCTGTCCCGCGGGCGTCAGGGTCAGCACCTTCGCGCGGCGGTCGGTGGGGTCCTCCCGGCGCGCGACGAGGTCCGCCTTCTCCAGTTGATCCAGGAGCCGCACCAGCGACGGCCCCTCGATGCCGATCGCGTCCGCCAGGGTGGTCTGGCGCGGCTCGCCGCCCATGCGGGCGATCAGCACCAGCGGCAGGGCCTTGGCCTCCGAGATGCCGTGGGCCTCGGTCGCCGCGTTGGCCAGGCGCCGCCACTGCCGTCCGGAGAGCAGCAGCGTGTGGGTGTAGGCCAGACGGAGCTGCCGCAGGGTCTTGGCTGCCATCTCAAGCCTCCCGGCGGATCGTGGTGACGCGCATCGGGCGGCCCCGCACCGATATTGATAGTAACCTATCGATTGGCGCGGCGCCGTTCAAGGGCGCGCGCCGGCGGGCCACAACGCGCGGTGGTCCATCCCGCGGATCTTCGAGGCGGGGCGCCCGGTCCGCGAGGAACGCGACGCCGGCCTCGGCGATGCGCCCCTCGCGGCCGATGAGCCGACGCCGGCGCCGTCTCCGCCTGGGACGCCCCGGCAACGCGGCGTGTGCGGCCGGGGGGCTCCCACCGTCCCGCCCATGCGGCGGGCCAGGCGCCCGAGCGACCGTGACCTTCGTCACGGTCGCGGAGCGGCGCACAGGGCATGTCAGTCTCCGCAGGCCAGGAGGATCAGATGACGGCTCCGTTCTCCCTCATCAGGCGATGGCTCGACTGCCGTCGCGCGCGGAGCGAACTCGCGTCGTTCAGCGAGCGCGACCTCGCGGATCTCGATCTCGTCGGCTGTGACGTGAAGCGCATCGCCTCGGCGCGGTCCGGGCGGAGAGGCGCGGCCTGAGGATCCCGGCGCCGTCAGCGCTGTGACCTGCGCCGGTCGCGTGTCAGGCGGTCGACGGCGAACTCCGCGGCGATGCCGATGACGGCACCCGCCAGCACGTCGGCGGGGAAGTGCGCCCCGCGGAGAACCTGCGCGGTGACGACGCCGGCCGCGGCGGCGTAGGACGGTCCCCTGATCTCCGGATAGGCGCGCACGGCGGCGCGCGCGACGGCGGTGCTCAGGGCGGAATGACCCGAGGGGAAGGATTGCCACGGACCGATGCCCGTTCCCGGCCATCCCCGCACGTAGACCCCCTCATCCATCAGGACGTTCGGCCGCGTCCGATGCACCGCCCGCTTCAAGCTCGTCTTGACGACACCGGCCAGGAGACCGGCTTGCAGCATGTGCCGCCCCGCTTCTGCCATCCGGCGATCGCGCACCATGAGCCCCAGGACGAGGGTGCCGGCAGACAGCGAGAGCAGGGACTGCCAGCTCCCGATCTCGCTCGCCGTCCCCACCGTTCGAACGACGGGGTGGTCTTTCGCGCGTGCCAGCCCGACGCCGAGGGCGACGTCGGCCGCCTCGAACCGGTTGGCGGTGTCGCGTGCTCTGACGTCGGACGGGCTGTTCGGGGATCGCGCAAGCATGGCCATAAACGCGCCCGACGGGCGTTCGTTCGATGCGGCCTCCGCGGGCCGAGGCCCCCGCGAACGGCACCCGCCACCGCACCCGCGCCCGATCAGGGACGCGCGCCGCGTCGGCGAACTCACGGTCCGGACGGGAGAGGCCGTGATCGCCTGAACTCGGGCCCGGCGGATGGAGAGGATCGGCCAGGATCTGAGCCAGGATCTCAGTCAGGACCGGCGGAATCGGACATGCGGCTCGGCCCCGAATACCCGTCAGGCCGGCCCGGAGTTGACGGAATCGGACAGATTGGACAGGTTCCAGTGACTAACCTGTGTTACAGTCAGGGCGACGATGTCCACTGATCTCCCCCAGGGTAGAGTCACGTTCCGCGGCCGCGGTCTGGCCTTCGCGCACGGCGCCAAGCTGGTGCTGAAGGTCTGCCCGCTGTGCTCGCAGTGGAACGCGCCCCGGGCTGCCGACCTCGGGCAGTGCGGCTGGTGCGCCTACACCCCGTCCTGTCGCGACGTCGAACCCGCGCCGAGCCGCCACGACACCGACGTCACCTCGTGAGACCGCGGAGGCTCGGACCGGCGCGCGACGCCGCGCATCGCGACGGTGCGGGCGCGGCGTTCCGCACCGATGCCGGCATGCCCCGCGCCGTTCAGCTGTACTGAAGCTCGGCCCGCGCGCGGGAGAGCTTGCGCAGGATACGGCGGATGTGCTCGCGGAGCATGAGGGTCTCGTCCGTCGGGTTCTCTTCCGAAGCCATCGCCGACACATCCAAGACACTTACGGCCCGGTAGCGCATCCGCTCCTCCGCACGACATCACGACGTGTCCTAGCAGCTACTTTCAATTAACGCATCCATCATTTGATCGATTCCGCGCCTCTGCAGCGCGCAAGTTTACGTAGATTTCTCAATCGATGCCCTGATCGGGCCGCGCAATAGAGTTTCCACGTCCCTCGCTTCACCGATCTGGCTTGCGCACGAAATAATCCCGGCCCCGATCAGCTTCGGCCGCTCGGTCTCGTGGCAGACGGTGGCCGGCTCGACACAGACCGCGCGCGGGTTCGAAGGACTTCCCGGCCCCGCCGGCCGGGCGGCGCTCGGGATGCCGCGGACAGGGGGCGCTCTGGTCGAGCCGCGATGCCTTAAACGACGTGCCGAGATCCTGAGCGCGGCCGGACCGGCATCGGTTTTCCTGCGCTTTGACCGCCCCGGAAGGAACTGATCTTCCGCTCTGCTACGGCGCGGCGCCGGGGCGCGGCCGGCGCGACGGACACCCCACCCCGGCGCCGGTCGTCCCGGACCTGCGCGTCCGCGCGGCCGCAGCGTTCGGCCGAGCGACCGTGATCGGGAGGTGCGCGCGTCCGGCGTCGCCCGCGCTAGGAATCCGCGGTCCGGCGCCCGATCTCGCTGTCGAGATACACGGACCAGTCCGACAAGGTCGTGAGCTGCGAGCCGAACATCTTGCTGACCTGGTAGTAGCCCAGGGCGCGATAGCTCTCGAACTGGCTCTCCGAGAACCACTGGTTGGCCGTGCTCTCGTGCGGGAAGGCCGGGCTGGTGGCGCCGTAGGCGCGGACTTCGGCGGGGATGTCGTCGAGGAAGCTCGGCTTGATGTAGATCAGCGAGGCCGCGTCGCGGGCCCCCGGATACGCGATCGTACCCCGCGCGTAGCCCAGCGCACCGGCACGCTTGCCCTCGCGCTCGATCGTCGCGCGGGGGAGAATGCGCATCTCGCCCATCTGGACCTTCGCCAGCCCGTCCACCTCGGCCTTCCGGATCACGTTGCCGAGGTCGAAGAACGTGCAGCGTTCGTCCTGGCCCGCGTCGATCACCACGATCCGCGCGCAGCGCCGCCGCAGCATCTCGTAGACGCCGAGATTGTCGAAATGGCCGCCATCCGAGAGGTAGATCGCCTGCCGGACATCGGTGCTGCGGCCGCCGAGCTCGCTCAGGAGCGCGAGCACGGAGTTCCTCGGCTTGGCGAGCTTGAGGTCGTCCCGGCGCGCCACCGCGGGGTTGGGCAGCCAGGCGCCGAGCCGGACGTTGAACAGGGTCATCAGGAACGCGATCAGGCGCGACGAGTGATAGCCCCAGTTCGGGCTGACCGCCGCCCCGGAGATCGTCAGCAGACCGCCCAGCAGCGGCCCTCGGCCCGCGCTGACACGGTCGCCCGGGGTCTCCATCCCGGCGTATTGCGACGTGCGGATGTAGGCCCCGCGCGGGCCGACGGTGCCTGGCCGGTCGCGCGCCCTGTCGGCGCGGTCGAGGATCGCCGAGCCGCAGGCGAAGGGTGTCGCGGTGAACGAGGCGGCCTTCCGCTCCGCCCACTCGGTGTGGAGGAGATCCGTCAGGTTGAGCGTCATGTTGACGACGGGCAGGAGCCGCTTCTCGGTCCCGAGATCGGCGATGCGCGGGCTGTCCTCCTCGTCGAAGTCCGTGAACGGATCGGCGTCGCGCCGCGTCCGCGCCGAGCCGAGGAAGCCCCGGGTCAGGCGGTTGCGGTAGACGCCGTGCATGGAGAAGCGGTTGACGTTGACGCGGCCGAACAGCCAGACGGCCCCGGCCAGGATTGCCGCCACCGCGACGTCCAGGATCACGATCATGCCGTAGGGGTTGATGCCGCAGACGGAGCCGGCATCCGCGCCGGTGTCCGCGCCGCCGAGCGCCCGGCGCGGCAGCAGGCAGTCGCCCCACCAATCGTGCGCCTGGCCGAGGAAGCGGCCGAGGCACCAGCCCATCAGGGCGAACAGGCTGATCCCGAAGACCGCCGCCATCGCGCT
Organism: Methylobacterium sp. NPDC080182; assembly: GCF_050281105.1. Lineage (NCBI taxonomy): Bacteria > Pseudomonadati > Pseudomonadota > Alphaproteobacteria > Hyphomicrobiales > Methylobacteriaceae > Methylobacterium > Methylobacterium sp. NPDC080182. The sequence goes on along the minus strand of NZ_JBNNWO010000009.1, from coordinate 53,788 downwards.
GAGGCCGATCATCACGAGGTCGTCCATGCGTCCCTTGGCGGCCAGGGACTGCGCGCGGACGAAGACCTGCTTGCCCAGGAAGGCGGCGGCCGGGCCGGTGGCGAGGGCGCCGAGCGCACCGAACAGGGCGGGGATCTGCGCGTCCTGGCGGCCGAGGGCGTCGGCGGACAGGACGAGGCAGCACAGGCACAGGCCTGTCCAGCCCATCGCGGCCAGCAGGAGCTGGCCGTCGACCCGCGCGACCCACTCGCGGTCGAGGTCGGCGCACTCGGCGCTCTTCCGGAACCCGATGAAGATGACGCTCTGGAGAAGGTGGATGACGATCAGCGCCGGCGGGGCCGCGACCGTCAGGATCTGAGAGACCTCGGCCTTCGCGGCGTCGAAGCCGGCAGCGGAGCCACCGACCAGCCAGCCGATGGACGCGTCGGCGCAGACGCAGATCAGCCCGGCCGAGACGAGGCTGCTGGCGAGCCAGGGACCGAGATTCCGCTCGTACAGCCAGAGGCCCGGATGGCCCTTCGAGGTCTGCCAGATCAGGCCGCTGAGATAAGCCGCGACCTGCACGGCGAAGTAGGCGAGGCCCAGGCGGCACAGGGAGAGGCCCGAGACCGGCAGCGGCTGCTCGAACAGCGCGCGGAGCGTGAACGGCAGCGCGAGGGCCCAGACGCAGGTCGGCGCGATGATGCAGGCCGCGATCCGCGCCGGGGACGCGTACGCCGTGACGCCGCCCGTCCGCGGCCGATGGCTCGGCAGGAGGGTGCAGGCGCTGAACGTCGCGACGAACAGCGCCGCGCTGCCGAGCACCAGGGGCAGCCACAGCGTGCTGCCGCTCGCAGCCTCGAGCGCCGTCCGGTAGGCGAGCAGCGCGAGGGGGACGAACAGCAGCAGCGGGAAGATGATCAACCAGTTGAGGATCGTGTTCCGGATGTAGAGAACGATGCCGGCCCAGGTGTCGCGCGACAGGATCCCGACCTCCGGGGTCAGGTAGTTCGTGTAGCGCCGCAGCTTGGCGAAGATCTCGTTGCCCGAGCCGCCGAGCTGGCGCTCGGCCTCGGCGATGCTGCCGCACTGACGGATGAACGTCTGCAGCCAGCCGCCGGCGAAACCGCCCCCCGATACCGTCGACAGGTAGTGGAACTCGCCGAGCATCCGCCGGCTGGCCAGGGCCTGCAGGGCGCCGAGGCAGAAGGTGGCGCTGCGGATCCCGCCGCCGGACAGGCACAGGGCGGCGAGCCGGGCCTGGTCGGCCCGCGCCTGCCAGGGCGCGCGATCGCCGGGCTCCGGCGGCCCGCAGAAATGATCCATCTCCTCCGCGAGCGCCTGCTCGGTGTCGAGGAACCACGCGTCCCGGCCCGTTGTCAGGGCGGGCAGATGGTGGGGAGAGGCATCCGCCTGGATGTCCGCGACACTGGCGCTCATCGCTCCTCCTATCGCCCGCTATCGCCCGCTATCGCCCGCTATCGCCCGCGCTGTGCCGGACCGTGCCGGACTGTGCGGTTCAGCCGCCGGGGCACGACAGCGACCGTGCCCCGGCCGTCCTGATCGGTGACCTCTCGAACATCTCCCCGCCCGATGTCGAAACAAGTGACAATAAAATTTTACGGGATCAATAACCGCTATATAAACGATATCGACAACAACGGTCGGGAGAACAGGTTACCCGAATCAGCATTGCGGCCGAGCAGGGGCGCTGCACCACCGAAGCCCGAAACTACCGGCGCGCCGACCCTCACAGAAAAACTGTATTCGAACATCATCCATTCGAATGACGCGCGCACGGGGATCGGCGTTTATTGAAATCGGTGAGACGCTTCGCGAAGGCAGGGTTCCCGCCATGTCCCAGGTGCGATCGTGACCCGCTCCCAGGCCGCCCGCCAGACTGCCCGCCACGCCGCCCGCCACGCCGCCCGCGTCGTCGCGCTCACCGCGGCGATCCTGCTCCCGGCGCAGGCCGGATCGCGCGCCGCCGACCGAGGACCGACAGACGGGCCGGGTGACGGGCCGGCAGACGGGCCGAGCGACAGGCCGGACGGCACCCCGCACTTTCTCGAACAATCCTGGACGCCGCAGGAGCGCGCGTGGTTCTACCGGGCGAGCCAGGGCTCGCAGATCATGCCGTATGCCTGGTTCATGTCCCTGGAGCGCCCGGACGACGACACGCTCTTCGTCGCGGACGGGCTCGCGCGCTTCGGCTACCTGCCGAACCCGTACGACGGGACGCGCGGATCGGACCGCAGCGGGCTCCCCATCGGGTTCGTGAAGGACGTCGACGATCGCGGCGAGTGGATCGGCATGACCTGCGCCGCCTGCCACGTGAACCGGGTCGACCTGCGCGGTCGGTCGATCCTGATCGACGGCGGTCCGGCCGATGCCGACATGTTCGCCTTCATCGAGGAACTCGGCCGCGCCCTCGCGCGGACGCGCGACGACCCGGCGCGCTTCGAGCGCTTCGCCCGCCGCGTCATCCCGGCGGAACTGTCGGCGCCGGGGACGGGCCCGTCCGAGCCCGACCGCCGCCGCCTGCGGGCCAGCCTGACGCGGCTGGCCGAGGACTTCTCCCGTTACGTCGCGTCGAGCCGGACCGCGGTGCCCTGGGGGCCGGCACGCCTGGACGCGTTCGGCATGATCTTCAACCGTGCAACGGGCATCGATCTGCGCGACCCGCACAACATCGCCCCGCCCGACGCGCCCGTCAGCTACCCGTTCCTGTGGGATACGTCGTGGCACGACCGGGTGCAGTGGAACGGCTCCGCCGCGAACGGGCTCGCCGTCGAGCGCCTGGGCCGGAACGTCGGCGAGGTGCTGGGGGTCTTCGCCCGCACCGACATCCGGGAGCCGACCCTGCCGCCGCTCTGGTTCGAGACCTCGGCGGACCGGGTCAACCTCCTGCGGATCGAGAACCAGCTGGGCGCCCTCACGGCGCCGGCCTGGCCCGACCGGATCGCGCCGCGCACCGAGGCGCAGGCCCGGGACGCCGCGGCCGGCAAGGTCCACTACGACCGGTACTGCCTGTCCTGCCACGCGATCGCCCCGACCGGCGCGAACCGCACGCTGACGGTGACCCTGACGCCGCTGGCGGAGATCGGGACCGACCCGAAGATGGCGACGAACGCCGTGTCCCGGCGCGCGCGGACCGGGATCCTCGAAGGGGTCCGGATGCCGTTCCTGGCGACGACCCCGCCGCTGGCCGCCGAGACGAGCAGCCTCGAACTCGTGGCCACGCTCGTCGCCGGCGCGATCCTGGCGCCCCTCGACCGCGCACCGGACCCGGCGGGCGTCGGGGCGGACCAGGCCGTCATCCTCGACCGGCTGCTCAAGCGCGGCACCGCCGCCCTCGAGGCCCGCAACGCGATGCTCGACGATGTCTCGACCGCCGGCGGCAAGGGCCTCGTCGCCGCGTTCGTCGGTGCGCGGAGAGACCGCGACCTCATGGTCTACAAGGCACGGCCGCTCAACGGCATCTGGGCGACGGGCCCGTACCTGCACAACGGCTCGGTGCCGAACCTGTACGAACTCCTGCTGCCGTCCAGCCGGCGATCCAGGACGTTCCGGGTCGGCAGCCGTGAGCTGGACGAGGACCGGATCGGGTTCCGGTCCGATGTCGGGCCGTTCCTGTTCGACACCGCGCTGCCGGGCAATGCCAATACCGGCCACGAGGGGCCGGCCTACGGGACCGAGCAGCTCGACGACGCGCAGCGCCGGCAGCTCCTGGAGTATCTGCGAACCCTGTAGGCGCGCTCCGCGGTTTCGATTTCTATCTTATCAGTATTGATTTGTCGTTCGATTGCATCCGTAATGGAACAACCGATTTCGGCACCTGCCGGTCCGACCGGATGGCTGGAGATCTGACAGCACTCAAGACTCGCACTCAGCGCGGAGCGTGGCCATGCAGGATCTCGAGGCGTATTCGGTTCTGGTGGGGTCGATCTACGACCGCGTCGGCCAGCCGGAGGAGTGGTCGGCGCTCCTGGAGGATCTGACCGATTTCGTCGGCGGCCGGGTCGGCCAGCTCGCCGTGTTCAGCCTCGACGGGAACCGCAAGCCGCTCTGGGCGGTGTCCGGCTTCGAGCGGTCGCGGTACCGCGAGTTCCTCTACCGGCACGCCACCGAGGATCCGCGTCTCCCCTACATCCTGTCGAACCAGGGCAAGGTCATCCGCGCCGAGGAGGGGGTCGACGCGGTGCAGTTCCGCGAGTCCGCCCTGTTCAAGGAGGTCGTGCAGCCCTTCGAGATCGAGCACAGCCTCGTCACCTACTTCGCCAAGGAAGCCGACGTCATGGCGACGCTCGCGGCGATGCGGGGCGAGGAGGGCGGCCCCTTCCGGTCCGACGAGGTCCGGCGCCTGGCGATGCTCGTCCCGCACCTGCGCCGGGCCTTCGAGCTGTACGCATTGATGCGGCAGGCCTCCGAGCGCACGTCCGATCTCGCCTCCGCCCTGGACCTGCTCGACGCCGCCGTGATCCTCACGGATTCCGACCTGCGCGTCGCGCACGCCAACCGCGCCGCCGAGGCGCTGGCGCGGTCCCGGACCGGCCTGTCCTTCGTGAAGGGCAGCCTCGTCCTCAAGGACAGCCAGACCGGGCGGCGGATCGCCCGCGCGGCCGGCGAGGCGCTCGCGGCCGCGAGCGGCGACGTCGCGATCACGCAGGCCGACCACATCACCGTGACCTGCGGCGAGAGCGGCATGCCCTACCGGGTGTCGCTGCACCCGCTGTCGAAGCGGCCGGCGGGCACCGGGTCGAAGGTGCGGGCCGAGCTGGCGATCGTGATCCGGACCGGGACCCCGAAGGTCCAGGGGAGCAACGCCGCGCGGCTGCAGAAGCTGTTCGGGCTGACCGTCGCCGAGTCGATCCTCGCCAACGCGGTCGCTTCGGGACGGTCCCTCGACGACCACGCCCAGGACCGCGGCATCGCGATCTCGACCGCCCGCACCCAGCTGCGCGCCCTGTTCGCCAAGACCGAGACGCACCGGCAGGGCGAGCTCGTGGCGCGCCTGCGCGAGGGGCTGGACGTCTCGCTCAACTGACCACCGGGCGTCGGGCCGGACGGCCCGCGCCGCTCCGCGAACGCCACAGGAGGTCGTGCATGCGCGCCGCCGCTCCCGAGACGCCCTGCCTCGCCTTCCTGGAGGCCCTGCCGGTGGCGGAGCGCTGGCAGCGCGCCCGGGACTGGATCGCCCGCGCGCCCCGGCCCTTCTTCGCGCAGCTGCGCGCGCGGCGGACCGCCCTGGATTGCGGCGCGGCCATCCTCGTCGCCGGCCGCGCCGAGGTCGAGGAGATCCTGTCCCTGCCGCAGGTCTTCTCCGTCGCGCTCTACAAGCCCAAGATGGGCGAGTTCATGCTGGCGCTCGACGGCACGGAGGTGAATTACCGCGACAAGGCGGTCATGCGCGCCGTGCTGTCCTGGCGCGACCTCCCGGCGATCCGCGATCTGGCGGGCGCCGAGACCGACGCGGCCCTCGACGCGGGCCTAGACCAGAGGCTCGGCCAGGGCGGCGGATCCATCGACGTCGTGGCGTCGGTCTCGCGCCGCGTCCCGCTGCGGATCGTGCAGCGCTTCTTCGGGTTCGCGGCGCCCGACGCCGACCTGCTGCGCTGGTCGTACGCGAACCAGTTCGACCAGTTCAACAACCTCCCCTTCGACGAGCGCCCGGACGCCGACGCGATCCACGCGGCGGCGGATCTGGCGCGCCAGGAGATGCGGGCGGCCTTCGCCAGGATCATCCCGGCGCGCGTCGCGGCGATCGAGGCCGGCGCCGACCTGCCCGACGACGTCCTCACCCGGCTGCTCCGGCTGCACCTGCCGGCGGCGACCGGCTTCGGCATGGACCGCGTCGTCATCAACGTCGGCGGCCTGCTGATCGGGGCCATCGAGACCACGTCGGAGGCCGTGGTGCACGCCCTCGCGGAGCTCCTCGGCCGGCCGCAGATCCTCGCGGCGGCCCGCGCGGCCGCCCGGACCGGACCCGCCGCCTTCGACGGCTACGTGTGGGAGGCGCTGCGCTTCGCGCCGATCGTCGCCTTCATGTTCCGCCAGGCGGAGACCGACCACGTGCTCGGCCGGGGCAGCCCGGCCGAGAGCCGGATCGCCAAGGGCCGGGTCGTCCTGCCCCTCAGCCTGTCGGCAATGTTCGACGCGACCGGCGTGCCCGACCCGGACCGCTTCGACCCGGCCCGCCCGGAGCAGACCTATCTCCATTTCGGCCGGGGCCATCACGAGTGCCTCGGCCGCTACGTGGCGGGCGCGATGGTCCCGGAGATCGTTCGCCGCATCCTCCTGCGCGATGCCGTGCGGGCCGAGGGCGCGGTCGAGGACGGGGGCACGCCGTTCCCGACCGCGTTCCGGATCTCCTGCGCCGGCCGGCCGGCGGGGGACGCCGGGCCCGGTTAGCCCGGCGCGCGCGGGACGTCGCCGACACCGCGCCCGGTCCCTCCGTCGCGAGCCCGGGCGGCGCGCGACCGCGCGCGCCCGGATCCGGGGCGTCGCCCGGAGCCCCGCCCGATCGGCGCCCGGCCGCGCGCGGGTGCCGCCGGTCCCATCAAGGCTTCGTCACCGCAGAGCCCGGAGCATCGACATGGCATCCTTCCAGGATTTTCAGGACGGCTACGAGCGGACCTGGGCGTCGCTCCAGATCCGGCCGGAGAAGCTCGCGACCGTGCGCAAGCTCGCGCAGCAGCTCGCCGCCGGCAAGCCGCGCTACCAGGAGATCGAGGCGCGCACCGGCGTGCCCTGGTGGTTCATCGGGCTCTGCCACTACCGGGAATCGACCTTCGATTTCGACACGTATCTCGGCAACGGACAGAGACTCGGACGGCGCACCACGATCGTCCCGAAGGGGCGCGGGCCGTTCACGGGGCCGCAGGCCTTCGTCGAAGGGGCAGTCGACGCGCTGCGCCTCCAGGGCCTGGTCGGGCTCGGCGACTGGAGCGTCGCGCGGGCCCTCTACCGGCTCGAGGGCTTCAACGGGTACGGCTACCACGGCCGGGGCGTGAACTCGCCGTATCTCTGGGGCGGATCGACGGCCTACGGGCCGCCGGGCGCGCGCGGCGGCAAGTTCGTGCGCGACCACGTGTTCGACCCGAACGTGGTCGACACGCAGATCGGCACCGCGGTGATCCTGCGGAGCCTCATCGACCTCGACGCGACGGTCGCGCTCGCGGCGCCGCGCGCCGTCGAGGCGGCCGTGTCCCGCGAGCCCGACGACGAACTCGCCGACAGCACGCTCTGGGTCCAGCAATCGCTCAATCGCCTCGGCGCGACGCCGCCCCTCGTCGAGGACGGCCGGAACGGGCCGCGGACCATGACGGCCGTCGCGACGTTCCAGGCGCGGTGCGGTCTGGACGATACCGGCCTCGCGGACGCGCGCACGATCGCCGCCATCCAGGAGGCGCTGCGGCCGGCGGCGCCGGACCACGCGGTGCTGACGCGGATCCAGGACCTGGAGCGACAGCTCGCCGCGAGGGCGGTCACCCCGATGCAGCCCGCCCCGATGCAACCTGCCTCGGTGCAACCTGCCTCGATGCCCCCGGTGGTGATCGCGCCAGCCGCGCCGCCCGCCGACGTCGCGGCGCGGCTCGACGAGTTCCTCCAGGCCCTGCGCCGACAGATCGACGGTGCGCGCCTCCCGACCGCCCCGATCTTGCCCGGCCCGCCCGCGGCGCGTCCCGACGGCGCGGTCCTCGGGCCGGTCAACGGCGCGCTCGGGCAGACGATCGGGCAGCTGCTCTCCGGCAAGAAGTCGGCGATCGGCATCATCGGCGCCGTCGCCACGCAGATCCTGTCCCAGGTGCCGCTCAACACCGGTCTCGGGCAGGTGCTCGCACAGCTCACGCCCGCCTTCGGGCTGAGCCCCTACACGATGCCGATCTTCATCGGGCTGACGGCGTGGGGCGCGCTCGGGAAGTTCGAGAAGTGGAACGCACGCGCGGTGCAGGCGACCCCGTAGCGCGCGGCGGGCTTCCGGGAAGTCCGGCGCTCACGACGCGCCGCGCCCGCTCACTCGGCGAGCACGAAGGCGAGGCCGAGGATCGCCACCAGCAGAGCCCCGCCCGCGAGCTCCTCGCGCGGCTCCTCTGCGAAACGCGCGGACCGGCTCGCGCTGGCGATCCCAGCTGCGGCGAGCCCGATGATCAGGAAGCCGAGGCCGAGCAGATCGGTCGTCTGAACGGACGGTAGCATCGGTGGTCCTCCGTCAGAGGTGCCTCTCACCCCTCTGGCCAAACCCAGTGCGCCTCGACATGCGCGATCAGCCCGAGCGCGTGATCGCGGACGAGGATCGCGGCCCGATCCGCGTCGCGTGCCTGCAAGGCGGCGATGATGGCGGCATGCTCGCGCATCGAGTCCTCGAGCCTCCCGGCCCGATGGAGGAAGGCCGACCGGATCGCCCGCATGTGAATGAACAGGTTGGTCGTCATCTCGACCATCAACCCGCAGCCGCCGAGACGGATGATCGTCCGATGGAAGTCGAGGTTGGCCTCGTCGTAGGCCTTCAGATGGTCGGGCAGAGTCGCGATATCGAACGCCTCGAAGGCCCTGCCGAGCGCGCGGAGATCGGCATCCTCGGCGTTCCGTGCGGCGGCATGGGCCGCCATGCCTTCGAGCGCGGCCCAGACGGTGATCATCTCGACGATCTCGCGCTTGTTCTTGCGCGTCACGAAGAGGCCGCGGCGCGGCACCGTGGACACGAAGCCCTCCCGCTCCAGGAGCGTCAGGGCTTCGCGGACCGGCGTGCGGCTGATGCCGAGATCCTGCGCGATCTGGTGTTCGTGCAGCCGGATCTGCGCCGATCCGGCGTAGAGATCCATCGCCAGGATCGATTGCTTGATGCTGTCGTAGGCCTGTTCACGCAGACTCAGGGTCTGTCCGATCGAGGCTAGACCCAGAGAGGTCTCGGAAGGCTGCAGCACAGTCGAACTCCGGGAACGCGAGAATGGATTCTGGCCTCAGGTCCTGGAATGGCGCCGAGCGCGGCCGGGCTATCGCGTGAGAGCGAGGCGCCAGGACAGCCGCCCCTCGCCCGATCGTCGATGCGCGCCCGAACATGCGCGATCGTCCGCGGCGCCCTGCGTCTCGACGAGACGGTCTCCGTGCGGGCCAGCTGCCCGGTGCTGGCCGACCCGGCTCCGGAATTCCGGAGCCGGGTCGGGGAGGCTTCGCCCCGGCCGCGGAGCGGCCGGGGCGGCCGCTCAGGCGTGGGCCAGCTTCATCGCCGGAGCCGCCGCGTCGTTGTTCGCCGCGTGGTGCTGCTTGAGCATCGGCCGCAGGACCGCGATCGCCAGGACGGCGGCGATCAGGTCCATGGTCGCCACCGTGTAGAGGACGGTCGCCCAGGTGCCGGTCGCCTGCATGATCAGGTTGCCCACCGGCACGAACAGCGCGGCGAAGCCCTTGGCGCAGTAGAGCACGCCGTAGATCTTGCCGATGTGCTTCGAGCCGAAGGTGTCGGCGGCGGTGGCGCTGAACAGCGAGTAGACCTCGCCCCAGGCCAGGAACACCACACCGGACAGGATCACGAAGGCCCACGGGTTGGAGCCGAAGTAGCCCAGCGCCACGATGCCGATACCCTCCATCGCGAACGCGATGAACATCGTCTTCTCACGGCCGATCCGGTCCGAGACGAACCCGAAGAGGGGGCGCGAGATGCCGTTCATGATCCGGTCGAGCATCAGCGCGAAGGGCAGCGCGGCCATGGCGAAGAAGTACAGGTTGACCTGGAAGTTCTTCACCCCGAGATCCTGCGCGATCACGCCGAGCTGGGCCACGGCCATCAGGCCGCCCGTCACCGTGCAGGTGAACATCAGCAGCATCACGTAGAACACGGGGGTGCGCAGCGCCTCGCCCAGGGTGTAGTCGCGCCGCGACTGCAGGACCTTGGTGGAGAACGGCACCTGATCCTTGCGCGGGGCGCGCATGGCGATGGCGGCGGCGATGATGATGGCACCCTGGATCAGGCCGAAGACGAAGAAGGCCTGGGCGTAGTTGCCGCCGTCGATCATCTTGGCGATCGGCAGGATGGTGAGCGCCGAGCCGGCGCCGTAGCCGCCCGCCGTGAGGCCGACCGCGAGGCCGCGCTTGTCCGGGAACCACTTGAGCGCGTTGTTGACGCAGGTGGCGTAGACGCAGCCGACGCCGATACCGCCGGCCACCGAGCCGAGGTAGAAGCCGCTCAGGCTGGTGGCGTAGGAGTTGATGACCCAGGCCAGGCCCGTCATCAGACCGCCGAACATGACGACGCGGCTCGGGCCGTACTTATCGATGAAGTAACCCTCGATCGGAGTCAGCCAGGTCTGGACGACGACGAAGATCGTGAAGGCGACCTGGATCGCGGCGCGGTCCCAGCCGAAGGTCTTCTGAATCTCGGGGACGAACAGCGTCCAGGCATACTGGATGTTCGCCGCTGCAACCATGCAGATCACGCCGAGCACGATCTGCAGCCATCGATTTGTACTGGGTACTGCCGTAGCCGGCGTGGCATTTGGCATGGCCATGAGCTTCCTCCCTCATTCCTGCGCTGACATTCAGCGGCGTGCTATAGGATTGGCGTGCACGCCGACGAATTCCTTGCCCGCGCCGGAACCTTATGTCGGGTTCCGAAATTGGCACGGCGGCATGCATTATTCTGTGTGCCAGGAACGTATGGCAAGCAGAATAATTCATCCGTTTCGGCCGAGAATTCGGGATTAGAGGGCGATCTCGCGCGTGCTACCGGATCGCGCGGCCGGCCGCCGCTCTCGCGGACGCCCGTCCTCGGTGTGCCGGCGCCATCTGAGACCCGCCCCGCGGCGTCGGCGCGATCCCCAGGTTTGAGGATCGGACGACGTGATCGCTCGGCCCTGAACGGCACCGATGCAGACGATCGGCCCGGATCGGAGGGATCGACGGGCGACGCGGACGGCGGCGCCGGGTCGCGGGGCGCGTCAGGGAATCAGCTTGCCGGGATTCATGAGGTTCCGGGGGTCGATCGCGCGCTTCAGGGTCCGCATGAGGCCGAGCGCCTCCGGCCCGTGCTCGCTTTCCATGAAGCGCATCTTCTTCTGGCCGATCCCGTGCTCGCCCGTGCAGGTGCCGCCCAGGTCCAGCGCGCGGGCGACGAGCCGGTCGAGGAAGCCGGCCACCGCGGACATCTCCTCGGGGCTGTCGGCATCGACGAGCGGCAGGGTGTGGAAGTTGCCATCGCCGACATGGCCGGCGATCGGCGCCGTGAGCCCGGTCGCGGCGATGTCGCGCTTCGTCGCCTCCACGCATTCCGCGAGCCGCGAGATCGGCACGCAGACGTCGGTCGACATGTTCTTGATCGTGGGACCCGGCCGCAGCGCGACCGAGGCCCAGTACACGTCGTGGCGCGCCTGCCAGAGGCGCGCGCGCTCGTCGGCTGCGGTCGCCCAGTCGAACGGGCCGCCGCCGAGATCGGCGGCGATCTCGCCGAACCGCTCGGCCTGCTCGCGCACGCCCGCGTCCGTGCCGTGGAACTCCACGAGGAGCAGCGGGGTCTCCGGCAGGGCGAGCTTCGAGTAGCGGTTGCAGGCCGCCACCTGCACCTCGTCGAGCAGCTCGATGCGCGCGACCGGGATGCCGGACTGGATCGTCAGGATCGTGGCGTCGCAGGCCGCCTTGATCGAGGGGAACGGGCAGATGCCCGCCGAGATCGCCTCGGGGATGCCGTGCAGGCGCAGCGTGACCTCGGTGATGATCCCGAGGGTGCCCTCCGAGCCGACGAGGAGCCGGGTGAGATCGTAGCCGGCCGACGACTTGCGCGCCCGCCGGGCGGTCGTGACGATGTCGCCGTTCGGCATCACCGCGGTGAGCGCGAGCACCGCGTCCTTCATCGTCCCGTAGCGCACGGCGTTGGTGCCCGACGCCCGCGTCGCCGCCATCCCGCCGATCGTGGCGTCCGCCCCGGGATCGATGGGGAAGAACAGGCCGGTGTCGCGCAGGTACGCGTTCAGCGCCCTGCGGGTGACGCCGGCCTCGACCGTGCAGTCGAGGTCGTCGGCATGGACCGCGCGGACGCGGTTCATCGCCCCCGTGTCGATCGAGACGCCGCCGAACGGCGCGTTGACGTGGCCCTCGAGGGAGGTGCCGACGCCGTAGGGCACGATCGGCACGTCGCGCTCGGCACAGGCGCGCACGACGGCCTGCACCTCCGCGGTGGAGTGCGGGAAGACCACGAGGTCCGGCGGCTCGCACGGCGCCCAGGTGAGCTGGTTGGCGTGCTGCTCGCGCACCGCCGGGCTCGCCGTCACCCGGTCCCCGAGCACGGCCCGCAGGGCCTCGGCGAGACCCGCGATCGTCGCCGCGTCCGGGCGGGTCCGCGGGGCGGGAACGGGGGCGTTCATGGGCTGCTCCGATGGGCTCGAACTGGGGCGTCGCCGGGGACGGCGCCGGGGACGGCGTGTCCCGGGGGCCGCGCGGCCCCGCGACACGGCCTCCGCTGGGACGACATGGCGACGCGACCGTAGGTCGATCGGCGGCCGCCCGCCACCCGGGCGCGGCGGGGCGGCGGCGCTGCCCCCTCCCCCCGGGTCGCGTTCACCCACCGCGTCTGCCCCGCCGCGTCTGCCCCGCCGCGCCTACTCCGCCGCCCGCGCGCCGCGCGCCGCGGCCTGCTCCAGGTGCCGGTCGTGGGTGAGGCAGAGGACCGTCACCGTGGCGGCGAGGCCGGCCGCCGCGATGAGGAGGAGGCCGCCCGTGAAGGTGCCGGTGGCGTCCTTGATCGCGCCGACCGCGTAGGGCGCGGCGAAGCCGGAGAGGTTGCCGAGGGCGTTGATGATGGCGATGCCGCCGGCCGCCGCGGCGCCGGACAGGTAGGCGGTGGGCAGCGTCCAGATCACCGGGAGGCCGCCGAAGATGCCGAAGGCCGAGACGCTGAACAGGGCCATCTTGGCGTAGGGATCGGAGACCAGCGCCGCCGCGGCCGTGCCGCCGGCCGCGAGCAGCAGCGCGAAGGCCGCGTGCCCCTTGCGCTCGCCCCTGCGGTCCGAGGAGCGCCCGAGGGCGAGCATGCCGACGATCCCGATCGCGAAGGGGATGAGGCTGACGAAACCCGTCTGGACGTTCGTGAGGTCGAAGCCCTTGACGATCTGCGGCAGGAAGAAGCTGAGCCCGTAGAGCAGCGCCACGTTGCCGAAATACACGAAGGCGACGGCGAGCACGCGCCGGTCGAGGAGCGCCTCTGCGACGCTGTAGCGGCGGGCGGATTCGCGCGCCCGCCGCTCCTGCGCGAGGCGCTCGGTGAGCCACGCGCGCTCGTCCTCGGGCAGCCAGGCCGCCTGCGCCGGCCGGTCCGTCAGGAAGGCCAGGACGATCCCCGCGAGGATGACGGCGGGCAGCGCCTCGAGGACGTAGAGCCACTGCCAGCCCTTGAAGCCCCAGACCCCGTCGAGGCCCAGCAGCGCCCCCGAGACCGGCGAGCCGATGACGCTCGAGAGCGGGACCGCGGCCATGAAGGCGCCGATGATCCGCGCGCGGTAGCGCGCGGGGAACCACAGCGTGAGGTAGAAGATGATGCCGGGGAAGAATCCGGCCTCCGCGGCGCCCAGCAGCAGGCGCACGGCGTAGAAGCTCTTCTCGCCGACGATGAAGGCCATCGCGCCCGACAGGAGCCCCCAGGTGAGCATGATGCGGGCGATCCACACCCGCGCCCCGACCCGCTCCAGGATCAGGTTCGACGGCACCTCGAAGACGAAGTAGCTCAGGAAGAAGATGCCGGCCCCGAGCCCGTAGGCCGTGGCGGAGATGCCGAGGTCCCCGTTCATGGTCAGCGCGGCGAAGCCGACATTGACCCGGTCGAGGTAGGAGATGAAGTAGCAGGTGATCAGGAGGGGCAGGAGCCGCCTGCTGACCCGCCGGATGGCGCGCGCTTCCACATCCATCGTCGCCCCCTCGAGGATCCGGAACGGACGCCGGGCGCCCGATCCGACCGGGCCTCCGGTCGGTTGGCGGGAGACATAGCCGGGCCGTCGGCGGCCCGATAGAAGCGAACGCGGTGCGGCGGCGGGCGCCTACGCGCCGGGGCGGGATCCGGCCCCGCCGCGACCGAGCGCGTCGAGCAGGAGGTCCGCGACGGCCCGGGGCTGCTCCTGCTGAACCCAGTGCCCCGCCCCCGCCACGAAGTGGCAGCCGACCAGGCCCGCGCCGGCGGCCTCCGTCATGCGCTCCAGCGCGCCCGGCGCCTGGAACGGGCCCCAGTCGCGCGCCCCGGACACGAACAGGAGGGGGACCTCGATCCGCCGGCCGGCGAACCGCGCGAGGTCGCGGTCGATGCTGCCATCCATGCGGCACCGGTAGCCCTGGAGCGCGCCCTGGAAGCCGGAGCGCGCGTACTCGGCCGCGTAGACGGCGAGTTCCGCTTCCGTCAGCCAGGCGCAGTCCGCGCCGCCCCGCTCCGGCATCTCCGGCGCCACGGTCGCGGGCATCGTCCGGCCTTCATCCATCACGTAGTAGGTCGGCATCTCGGCGAGGGCCTCGGCCGTCCAGCCGGCGAGCGCGCGGGGTTGATTGTCCGGCCAGTCCGCGCTCTTGTGGTGGAAATAGGCGCGCAGGAACGCGGCGAGGCCCTGGGGACTGCGCTCCATGTCGGCGGCGGCGCGGCGCGTCGCGTAGTAGCGGTGGTAGTGCGTGCGCGGGCGCGGCAGGGCGGCCAGCGCCGCGTGGATCGGGTCGTCGGCCGGCGTCCGGAGGCCGCGGGCCAGGGCGTCGAGCCCCGGCGCCCCCGCGAAGGGCGCGCTCATGAGCGCGACCATGCCGAAGAGATCGGGCCGCGCCAGGGCGCAGTAGCCGCAGACCCAGGACCCGTAATCGTGTCCGACGAGCGCCGCGACCCTGTCGCGCTTCAGGGCGCTCAACAGGCACAGCAGGTCGAGGAGAAGGTTGTGCAGCCGGTAGGGCGCGAGGTCGTCCGCGAAGGCGACCGGCGCGTCCGCGGTGCGGCCGTAGCCCCGGAGGTCGGGGGCGACGACGTGGTAGCCCGCCGCGGCCAGCGCCGGCATGACCTTCCGCCAGGAATAGGCGATCTCGGGGAAGCCGTGCACCAGGAGGATGAGCGGGCGGTCGGGACCGCCGTCGCCCGCCTCCAGCACGTGCATGCGCAGGCCGTTGACGCCCTCGATGAAGCGGGCGCGGATTCCGGCCGGGAGGGCGGCCGGATCGAGCGGGGGCAGGACGTTCGTCACCATGGCCGCGCGCTCCCGTGCCGATTGTTCGACGGCCGCCGAGCGTACACGCTCCGCGATCCGACCGCGAAATCCGACCCGCGCGCATCCGGCCCTGCCCCACCTCCGCACCCGGTCGGCGCGCCGCCGAACCGTCAGGCGGTCAGGGCGGCGCGGGCCTGCCGGTGCCCGGCCTCGGCCCGCCACGCGTCGCGCTCGGCCTCCAGGCCCTGGATCCGGGCATGGAGCTGCCCGGCATCGATGGCCGTCTCCATCAGCATGTCCTGCGCGCTGGCGAGCTGCTCGCGCAGCTCGGAATTCTCGGTCACGAGGGTCAACAGGATCGCCGCCACGTCGTCGCCCATTCGTCCACCTGCCTCACCGTCCGGGGTCGCGGCTGGTAGGACCGGCATGGTTACCGCTCCGGAAAGGATGGCGGCCGGGCGCCCGCGCCGAGGCCACTGTCCACAGCCGGATGGCGCTGGCCGCCGGGAGGCCGCCCGCGGGCCGCGCCGTCTCAGCCGCAGGAACAATCGTCCGTGCGGGAAGATGCCGTCATGCGCACCCCGCGCGAACGGAGCTGCTCGCATGTTCATGAAGCTCGACCGCCTTCAGGCCGAACTGCCACAGCCGAAGAAGCCCGATCCCAACGCGGCGGCCGCGCTGCAGGAGCTGCTCGGCGGCAAGTACGGGGAGATGTCGACCCTCGGGAACTACATGTTCCAGAGCTTCAACTTCCGCAACAAGTCGAAGCTGCGCCCCTTCTACAGCCTCGTGTCGAGCATCTTCGCCGAGGAGCTCGGGCACGTGGAGCTGGTCTCGACCGGCATCGCGATGCTCAACAACGGCCCCGGCGATGACACCGAGGAGGTCGACGTCTCGAAGGCCCCGTTCCACGACATGCAGGACATCCGGCTCGCCGGCAGCTTCCTGAGCAACGGCGGCGGCGCGACACCGGTCAATTCCAACGCGCAGTCCTGGAACGTCGACATGGTGACGACGACGGGCAACATCATCATCGACCTGCTGCACAACTTCCACTTGGAATGCGGCGCGCGCCTGCACAAGCTGCGCGTCTACGAGACCCTGAAGGACCCGACCGGCCGCGAGGTCTGCGGCTACCTGCTCGTGCGCGGCTCGGTGCACGCGCACGCCTACGCGCTGGCGCTCAAGAAGCTGACCGGCGTCGAGATCGAGAAGATGCTGCCGACCCCGAACATCGTTCTCGACAAGATTCCGGAGTGCCAGAAATATCTGCAGGAGGGCTCGCACCGGCGCCTCTACCGCTTCAGCCCGGACGACTACAAGGAAGCGGCCGGCGTCTGGTCGAACGACGAGGTCGCGCTGCCGGGGGATCCGCCCGGCAGCCTGGAGGTCGTCGACGGCCTGCCGGAGGGCGGCAAGATCCCGGAACTCGACGGCAATTACGGGGCCTTCGCGCCCAACTACGCCCCCGAGGAGATCTTCGAGATCGCCAGCAAGCTCTACAAGAAGGGGCGCTGAGGCGCGCTGAGAACCGGGCAGGGCCCCGCGGTCTCAGAACCGCGGGCCGCGCCGTCCCCGGTCAGTACCAGTCGTCGTCGTCGGCGGGCGATCCCGGCGGGAGGGGGCCGTCACCCATCACGCCGGGATCCCCGTAGTTGAACGGAGGTCCGTCGAAGCCGACGACACCGTCCGGATTGTCCGGCGTCACGTTCGGATCGACCTTCAACTCGGTATCCTCGCGCCCGAGCCGTTGATCGAGGCGATCCATGCGCTTGAGATCCTGCTGGATCGGGATGTCCTGCTGGGCCTGCGCGACGATCGCGGGACTTGCGAGGGCGAACACCAGCGCGGCGACGGTCAAGCGTGTCATAGCAATCGGCCCTTCGCGTCCCGGCGCGCTCCTGAAGTCGATGCATACCGTGGACGGACCACCGAGCATAGCATTGACGGCCGTCAACACTAATCGCGCGTACATGTCGACCGGGCGCGCGCTCGGCGAATGCGCGTCGCCGCCCGGACCGACCGGATCGAGATCTGCCTTCGCGCCGTGAGACGTGCCCTCCCCGCCGGGCATCATGCGGGCACCGTGCAGGCCTCGTGCAGGTCAGATCGCGGAAGGCCGGCAATCCTGCGGGCGCCGGGCCTGACCGGTCAGCGCGGCTGGCGGCCGGCCGGGCCGGCGACGTGCGGGCCGGCGGAGCGGTCGGCCGGCACGGGCCGGTGGTAGGTGACGGAGATCTCGGGCAGCATCACCGCGGTGACGTCGGACAGGCCGTGGCGTGCGGCGGATCCCTGCGCGGAGGCGGGCGTCGCGAGGGCGGCGGCGAGGGTCGCGGCGAGCGCGGCGGCAGCGAACAGGCGGACGGTCATGGCAAACCTCTTCTGACTTCGGCACGAAGTCATCCGGTCAACTGTCGCGAGTGAGGAAGATCGTCGTTCCGGCGGTCTTGATCGCCTCGGCTCTGTCGGGCCGAATGTCATCCTTCAACATGGATGTTAGGCCGGCGGTTGCCGCGAATGCGTGCGACGCCGCACAATCGTCAGTATCGGATCGAGCGCGAGGTCTCTTCATCGCGCCGGACCGGCCCCTTTTGGGCGCGCCCGGCACCGCGGCTCGATCCGGCGCGGCGATGGCCGGCATCCGCGACTCGCGGGCGCGCCGGGGCGCTCCCGCCGGGATTTCGTGGACGGACGTTCGCTTTCCGTACTCATGTGGCATCGGAGTGGCAGCCGGCGCGCGACGGCTCCGCTACGGTGCGGACGTCTCCCTGAGGCGCCCTCGATGCCCATCCCCGCCCCGACCATCCGCCGTCTCCTCATGCTGGGGCTCGTGCTCGTCGCCCTCGTCGCGCTCGCGGACGGCGTGGCCCGCCACGAGTTGCGCACGGCCGCGCGCGCGATGACCCTCGCCGACGCGGCCCCGCAGACGGAGCGCGCGTCGGATGAGTAGGCGCTCGCCCCTCGCGGCCGGCCTGACGCTCCTCGCGGCCCTGGCGGGGGCCGAGCCCGCTGCGGCGCTGGCAGCGGAGCCGGCCGACCTGCCGGGCCTGGAGCGGGCGTGGCACGGCTGCGTCCGCGAGGCCTTCGACCGGCAGCCGGCGCACCGGAGCAGGCCCGGCCGGGAGCGGGGCGCCCTGGACGCGTGCAAGCCCCAGGAGGACGCCTACGTGGCGGCCCTGATGGCCGCCCGGCCGATCGACGCGAACCGCCCTGCCCTGGCCTGGGCGCGGACCTGGATGGCCTACGTGGTGGATCCGCTGAGGGACTGGATCGCCGCGCTGCATCGCTGAGCCGTCCCAGCCGCGGCCGGGCGGAGGTCGGGCGCGAACGGCCATCCGCGCGGGGCGGGACGCCTGCAGATCTCACGCAGCTCTACCGAAGGTGCGCTCCGAGCATTCGCGCCAGTATTGTGCATCCCTTTCCGATGTTCGCGCGTTCCAATCTCGAACCGGCCGATATTTCGGTGCGATTGTCGACATAGAGGAGGCGCGAATGCTGCGCGGTGGATTGCTGTGGCTGCTGGGAATCCCGCTGCCGATCATCCTGTTGCTGTATTTCCTCGGCGTGTTCCACTAGGTCGCGGCGGACGGTCGTCGTGCCCTACACGGTCGAGATCACCACGCCGCCGGTGCGGATCGACGGCGCCGAGCAGGCCTCGCGGATGTATCAGCTGCCGGACCCGTTCAGCACGCTGGCCGAGGCCAAGGAAGCGGCGATCGCGCATATCGGCGGCCTCGGCCTCGATCCGGCCGGCATCCTCTACACCGTCTTCGATCGCGAGGGTTTCACGGTCGCCTCCAACGCGGATCAGGGCGCGGGGGCTGGATAGAGCGGGCCGGCGGATCAGGGTCCCGTCCCGCTCTGCGGGGCCCTCCGAGCCCGGAGGCGGCCTCCCTGCCCGCCTCCGGCCGGTGCGCGGCCCGGGATCCGTGCGCGAGCGGCGGCCCTGCAGGTGTTCCGGGACACGCCGGACCTGAAAGCTTGGGCGTACATCGGGATCACACTGCGAACACAGTCGCGAACCCGATGGAGACGACGATGACCTGGACCAACCGCATCGCCTTGGTGGCGACCCTGATTGCCGGCGCGGTCGCCCTCGTGACCTACGCGCAGACCCTCAGCCTGCCGGCCCATTTCGCGTGAGCGAGACGGGCCCGGCGGCCGTCTCGCCCACCGTCGCCGCCTGAACGCGCGCCGAACGGTTCCGCGGCGCAGCGTGACTCTTCGCACCGCACGCAGCCGGCCGATCCGGCATCATCATTGCAGTTGGTGATCCCGGGTCTCGCCCGAGACCCGCTGCTCGATGAGAGGCGTGCACGACATGGTCCTGAAGGGCTTCTCCTACGCGATGATCGGCGCCTTCCTGGGCGGCCTCGCGATGACGGTGACCGGCTCGGCCGGGGTGCTGATGGGCTTCTGAGCCGCGGCGGTCCTCGGGGCCGCCCGGGCGACGGACTGCTCGAACGGACGGCGGGAACGGCGGGGCAAGAGCCCCGCCGTTCCCGTATGCGGACCCGGACGATGCCGCGGTTCGGGTCGAGGCCGCGCTCACGCGACCGGGTCATCCCATCCGATGGCGCGGCGCAGGAAGGTGAGCCCCAGCGCCCGGAACGCCGCCGTCTGCTCGCTGTCCTTGCCGGCGCCGTGCCCGCCGGTCGCGGGCTCGTAGAAGGCGACGTCGCAGCCGAGGACGCGGAGTTTCTGCGCCATCTTCCGCGCGTGGCCGGGATGGACCCGGTCGTCGCCGCGGCTCGTGGCCATCAGGATCGGCGGGTAGGCCCGCCCGGCCTCGGCGGCGTGGTAGGCGGAGATGCCGGACAGGAACGCCCAGTCCTGCGGGTCGTCCGGATCGCCGTACTCCCCGATCCAGCTCGCGCCGGCCAGGAGCTTCGTGTAGCGGCGCATGTCGATCAGCGGGATCGTGCAGGCCAGCGCCCCGAACCGCTCCGGGTAGCGGGTGAGCATGTTGGCGATCAGCAGGCCTCCGTTCGAGCCGCCCTCGGCCGCGATCCGCCCCGGCCGCGTCACGCCGCAGGCGACGAGATCGGCGGCCACCGCGGCGAAGTCGTCGTGCGCCCGGGCCTTGCCCTCGCGCCGGCCCGCGTGGTGCCAGCGGGTGCCGAACTCGCCGCCGCCGCGGATGTTGGCGGTCACGCAGGTGCCGCCGCGCTCCAGCCAGAGCTTGCCCAGCACGGGCTGGTAATCCGGCAGGCGCGAGAGCCCGAACCCGCCATAGGCCGTCAGGTAGACGGGGGCCGCACCGGTCTCGGCCTCCGGTCCGACCTGGACGTAGGGCACGCGCGTCCCGTCCGCCGACACGGCCTCGTGGCGCGTCACCCGGATGCCGCGCGCGTCGAAGGCCGGGGGCGCCCGACGCAGGACGGCCGGGGCATCGAGCGCGGGCGGGAAGGCGAGCAGCGCCGGCGGCGTCACCGGGTCGTGGGCCAGCGCCAGCAGGGCTCCGTCCGCCCGCTCCGGATCGCCGTCGAGGGGCCAGAGATGGACGGAGCCGAGGGCGGGCAGGCCGGCGAGGGGCCGCTCGGTCCAGCCGCCCGGCCCCGGCTCGAAGACCCGGTAGGTGGGACGCAGGTCCTCGAGCACGTCCACGATCAGCCGCCCGGCCGACCAGAACACCCTCTGCAGGGCGAGCCGCGCGTCCGGCTGCCAGAGGACCGTGAAGGCGCGGCCTCCCGCCAGCAGGTCGGGGAGCGCGATCGCCAGCACCGTGTCGGTGTCGTGCGCGACGCCGTCCACCGTCCAGGGCCGCCGCAGCCGCACGGACAGGTGGTCGCGGTGCAGCTGGACCCCGGCATGCGTGGGCAGGTCGAGGCGCGCGCGCAGGCCGCCGCGATCGCCGATATGGACAGCCGCGTCGAAGAAGCCGAGCTGCTCGACGACCGTGATCCGCTCGGTCCCGGTCTGCCGGTCGGACGCGCCCCAGACCGCCATGCTGGTCTCGGCGGTCTCGAACAGGACGGACGCGTCGCGCGGGTCCGTGCCGCGCGGCCAGAGCCGGACGGTGCGCGCGTAACCGGACCGCGTGGCCATGCCCGGGCCGAGGGCGCTCGACAGGAGCACCGTCTCGCGATCGAGCCACGTCGCGCCGCCCTTGCCCTCGGGCAGGACGAAGCCGTCAGCCACGAAGGCGCGGGTGTCCAGATCGAACTCGCGGATCACAGCCGCGTCCTTGCCGCCGCGGCTGAGGCGGACGAGGGCGCGATCGAGCGCGTCCCTGAGGATCGTCGCCCCGGCCCAGACCCAGTCCTCGCCCTCCGTCGCCGCGAGATGGTCGAGATCGAGCAGGATCTCCCAGTCCGGGACCGCGGCGCGGTAGCCGGCCGCGTCGACGCGCCGCCACAGGCCGCGCGGATGCGCGCCGTCCGTCCAGAAATTGTAGAGCCAGGTGCCGAAGCGCTGGACGAACGGGATGCGGTCCGGCCGGTCGAGAAGCGCGCGGGCGATGTCGCGGTCGCGGAGGAAGCCGGCATCGCCGTAGCGGGCGAGCGTCTCCGCGTTGCGTGCCTCGACCCAGGCGAGCGCGTCGGGCCCGTCGACCTCCTCCAGCCAGAGGTACGGATCGTCGTCGGGCCGCGCGAGGGTCGGCCTGGGGTCGGGGTGGGGGTCGGTTGCCGCGGACATCAGTGGGAGCGTAGCCCCTGCGCGCCACCCTCGATAGGCGCGCGGCATTCTCCCGATGAGCGGTCAATCGTCTCGGACGCGCAGATGTTCGCACGCCTCGCGCAGGTGGAAAGGACGATCCGGACACGCGGATCAGGACGTTTCCGCATGCGGGCGGCCGATCTCCCTCCCGAACGTCGCCTCCGCGCGCGCCGTCGACTCGGCCGGCAGGCCGCGCAGGTCTCTCGGGCGCATCTATACTTATCTTTCCAGCACCATTCGGGCCATATCAGATCTTTGACTGTTTTCGTTTTTATCAAATCAGCACATATGCCTTGCATTCGCACCGATCATGGTATTCAATGATGGTTCTGTCGCGTACGGTCTGGTTCGTGCTCTGAGTCCCCATGGCCTTACCGGGGGTCGCTGCGATGCGCGTCGTCGAACAGGGGTTGCGCAGGTCTCGGCTCGCCGAGGCGGCGATGGTCGGCGTCGCGGGCGCCGCCATCCTGGTCTCGGGTTGTCTCGGCATCTCGCCCGGATGGGCGGTGGACGCGGACGCGGTCGTCGGGACCTGGCGCCTCGCCGCGGCCACGCGCCGGATCGTGGACACGGGCGAGACCATCGACGCCTATGGCGGCCCGAAGCCGACCGGCTGGATCCATTACGGCCGCGACGGGCGCATGATGGTGGTCTGCGCCCACGAAGGCCGGGAGCGGCCGATCGCCAACGACAAGATGTCCGACGCGGACCGGATCAAGCTCCACAAGACCTTCTTCGCCTATGCCGGGACCTACCGGCTCGAGGGCGACCGGATCGTCCACGACATCGACACGTCCTGGAACGAGGCCTGGACCGGGACCTCCCAGGTCCGGCACGTCGCGCAGGAGAACGGGCGGCTCGTCCTCACGACGGTGCCGTTCAAGTTCAACGTCGACGGCAGGATGAGCGTCATCACGCTCACCTGGGAGAAGTACCCTTAGTCAAGATCCGGAGCTCCCGCGCCTTCGCACCGTGATCGACCAGAACACTTCACGATGGAGGAAGACATGCTGCGCCCCCACGTCCTGCACGCGACCGTATTCGCTGTCGCCCTGATGACGCCGAGCCTGTGCCGGGCGGACACCGTCCAGGCCGACGCGCAGAGCGCCGCGAGCCAGTGGGACGCGGCGTATAACGGCGGCGACATGGACGCGCTGGCCAAGCTCTACACGCCCGACGCGATCGTCGTCACGAAGGGCGCGCCGCAGACCAGCGACGGCATCCAGAAGTTCTTCGCCGGGCTGAAGGCGAAGGGATGGGACGAGCACAAGACGACGGTCAAATCCGCGCTGCCGAAGGACAACCTGCTCATCGTGTCCGGCCGCTGGGAGATGACCGGCCCCGGGGACGGGGGCGCGAAGAAGAAGTTCGAGGGCAACTGGGTGAACGTGCTGGAGAAGCGCGACGGCGCCTGGCGCACGGTCCTGCACACCTGGAACTGATCGCTCCGCCCAGCCGGGGGACGGCCGGGCGGAGCGCCTCCCGGTCTCAGTGGATCGGGCGCGGAACCGTGCCCCGCGCCCGGGCGGCCGGGCCGCCCTCGGCCGGCGCCACGCCGGCCTCCAGGCTCTCCAGGCTCTGGCTGCGCGGCTCGACGCCGAACGCCGCGACCGCCACGATCTGCAGGGCGAGCAGCCCGATCATCAGGCCGGTCACGCCCGCGATGCCGTAGGTCTCGAACAGGGTAACGACCAGGAAGGGCGTCACGATGGTCGCCCCGCGCCCGACCGTGTTGCACAGGCCCGACGCCCGCAGGCGCACCTCGGTCGGGAACAGCTCGGGGATGTAGATCCCGAACAGCAGGGCCACCAGCACGTAGATCGGCACCGTCAGCCCGAACCCGACCAGCGGCAGCAGGACCGGGTCCAGGGTCATCGGGTAGAGGATCCCGAACAGGATGGCCGTCGCCGAGGCGCCGATGATCGTCGGCTTGCGGCCCCAGCGGTCGGCGGTCAGGGCGCCGATGGCGCTGCCCACCGGCGCGCCGAGCCCCATCAGCAGCGCGTAGCCGAAGGAGGTCGCCACCGAGAGGCCCTGCCGGATGAAGAAGGTCGGCAGCCAGGTCACGAAGCCGTACAGCAGAGTGTTGATCACCACGAGGCACAGGCAGCCCAGCAGCAGCCGCGACAGCAGCGGCGGCCGGAACAGGGCGGCGAGCCCGAGCTGCGTGACGGGCGCGGCCGCGGCGGCGGGCGGCAGGGGCGCGCCGCGGGCCGCCTCGGCCTCGATCGCGCGCATCAGCGCCTCGGCCTCGGCGTGGCGCCCCACGGCCTCGAGCCAGCGCGGCGATTCCGGCAGGCTCTTGCGGGCGTACCAGACGGCGAGCGCCCCGAGGCCGCCCAGCGCGAACATCGCCCGCCAGCCGAAGGTCGGGATGATCAGGTAGCCGATCAGGGAGGCGGCCGGCAGGCCCGTGACGACGAACACCGCCATGAGGCCGAGGAAGCGCCCGCGCGAGCGCGCCGGCACGAACTCGGTCATGGTCGAGTAGCCCACGACGTTCTCGGCCCCGAGCCCCACGCCCATGATGAAGCGGAGCACGATCAGCACCGTCATGTTGGGCGCGAAGGCCGCCCCGATGGCGGCCAGCCCGAAGACCAGGAGGTTCGCCTGATAGGTGAAGCGCCGCCCGTAGCGGTCGCCGAAGAAGCCCGTCAGGAACGAGCCCGCCATCATCCCCACGAAGGTGGCCGAGACGAACCACGCGTTCTGCGGCAGGGTCGAGAAGCCGCTCTTCAGGGTCGCGCCGAGCACGGTGGCGGCGATGTAGATGTCGAACCCGTCGAAGAACATGCCGATCCCGATCAGCCACATGATGCGGCGGTGGAACGGGCCGATCGGCAGGCGGTCGAGGCGGCCTCCGGCGTTGACCGCCGGGCTCACGGCTTCGGACATGGGGCGTTTCCTTCCTCGGGTTCGGGGCCGGCGCGGAAGGGGTCCGTCTGGCGCGGACCTCGCATCCCCCGCGCCGCCGGACGTCAGTTCAGGCGGCGCTGGCCGGCCGTGTCGCGGTACCAGTCGAAGGGCCCGTCGCCGGTGGCGACCATCACGCTCTTCACGTCGAAATGGTCGTTGAAGCTCTCGATCCCGCACTCGCGGCCGAGCCCGCTGTCGCCGACCCCGCCCCAGGGCGAGGCCGGGTCGAGGCGGTGGTGGTCGTTGATCCAGACGATGCCGGCCTTGACTCCGTGCGCCACCCGGTGGGCCCGGGCGACGTCGCGGGTGCGCACGGCCGCGGCGAGGCCGAAGGGCGAGTCGTTGGCCAGCCGGAGCGCGTCGGCCTCGTCCTCGAAGCGGGTGACGCTGGTGAATGGCCCGAACACCTCCTCCTGGAAGATGCGCATGTCGGCGGTGACGTCCGCGAACACGGTGGGCTCCACGAAGTAGCCGCCCTCGAAGCCCGGCACCCGGGCCGCCCGCCCGCCCGCCACCGCGCGGGCGCCCTGGTCGCGGCCGTAGCCGGCATAGGCCAGCACCCGCTCGCGCTGGCGCTCGGAGATGACCGGCCCGAGCTGGGTCGCCGGGTCGAAGGGGTCGCCGAGGCGGATCGCGGCGGTCTTGGCGGCGAGCCGCTCCACGAACTCGTCGTAGATCGAGGCCTGGACGAGGTGGCGGCTGCCGCACACGCAGGTCTGGCCGGCGCCGATGAAGGCGCCGAAGGCCGCGTAGTTCACCGCCCGCTCGACGTCGAAGTCGTCGAACACCATCACGGGGGTCTTGCCGCCGAGCTCCATGGTCTGGTGGGCGAAGACCTTCGCGGCGGCCGAGCCGGCGATCCGGCCGGCCTCGGTGCCGCCGGTGAGCACGAGCTTGTTGATGTCGCCGTGCTCGGCCAGCGCCTTGCCGGTCGAGGCGCCGAGCCCCAGCGCGATGTTGAACACGCCCGGCGGCAGGCCGGCCTCGGTGAAGATCTGCGCGAGCTTCAGGGTCGTGAGCGGCGTGTACTCGGAGGGCTTGACCACCGTGGTGCAGCCGGTGGCGAGCACCACCGCCAGCGACTTGCACAGGATCATCAGCGGGTGGTTGAACGGCGTGCAGTTCGCCACCACGCCGATCGGGGTGCGGCGGGTGTAGTTGAGGTAGTTGCCCTCGACCGGGATGACGTCGTCGCGCCGCGCCAGCGCCACGCCCGCGAAGTAGCGGAAGAAGTCCGGCAGCCGCGAGAGCTGCGCCCGGGTCTCGTTGACCGGCCGGCCGTTGTTGGTGGTCTCCAGCCGGTAGAGCGTGTCGAGGTTGGCCTCGAACGCGTCGGCGAGCCGGTTCACCAGCCGGGCGCGCGCCCGGATGTCCATCCCGCCCCATTCCCGGCCCTCGAAGGCCGCCCGGGCCGCGCGCATCGCCCGGTCGACGTCGGCCGGCCCCGAATTGGGGATCCGGGCGATCACCGCGCCGGTGGCGGGATTGCGCACGTCGATCAGCGTCCCGTCGCCGGCCTCGACCTCGCGCCCGTCGATGAAGTTGCCCCGTGTCTCGACGGTCGGTTCCGGCGCGTGCAGGGTCATGGCGTCTCTCCCGTGTCGGGTCCGTAGTCGGGCCGGGTCGGGCCCGGTGTCGTGTTCGACCGCGTCCCTCGGCTCCGCGCCGGGCGCGGGCTCGTTCAGAGGACGATCGCGCTGCGTTCCAGGGCGGTCAGGATGCGGCGCTCGGCCTGGGCGACGTGCGCGCGCACGAGGCGGCGCGCCCCGCGCCCGTCGCGCCGCTGCACGGCGTCGATGATGGCGGCGTGCTCGTCCACCAGCTGCGCCGGGTCGCGCCCGCGGATACCGTCGAGGCTGACCCGGACCAGCCGGTCCGCCTGCTCGACGAGGTCGCGCACGGTCGCGGCCATGCGGCGGTTCCCCGACGCCTCGGCGAGGGCGATGTGGAAGGCGCGGTTCTCCGCGATGAAGTCGGCGCCGTCCGCGACGGCGCGGAACGCGTCGAGGGACGCCAGGACGGAAGCGGGCGCGCCGGCCGCGGCCTCGGCCGCGCAGGCCGGCTCCAGGGCGAGGCGCATGCGCAGCAGATCGCGCGCGTCCGCCACCGAAATCGCGTTGATCTGATATCCCTGACGCGCGTGAACCGTGACGAGCCGCTCGCGCTCCAGGCGCAGCAGCGCCTCCCGGACCGGCTGCCGGCTCACGGCGTAGCGCTGGGCCAGTTCCTGCTCGCGCACCTCCGCGCCGGGGCGCAGGACGCAGGCCAGGATGTCGGCGCGGATCGCCGCGTAGATGTTGTCTCGGAGCAGCACGCACGGCCTCGTTCGATCGACACATGCTGCCATTCGTGAAATATCACGTCAACCGGATTGCGAGCGAACGCGTCGGATGCGACAGCGTCGTGGAGCCGCCGGCAGAGGCGGCGGGGGAGGTCTCGGATGCAGGCGATGTTCGCGGATGGCCAGGTCGCGGTGACCGCTTTCGGCGAGGGCCCGCCCCTCGTCCTGCTGCACTCGCTGCTCGCCGACCGGACGAGCTTCGACCGGGTCACCCCGGCGCTCGGCCGCGACTTCCGGCTCCTTCTCCCCGACCTGCCCGGGTTCGGCGCCTCCGCGCCCGCGCCGGGCGGCCTCGAGGCCGTCGCCGATCGGGTCGGCGCGGCATTGCGCGCGGCGACCGGGGGCCGGCCGGCGGCCGGGCTGGGCAACGGCTACGGCGGCTTCGTGCTGCTGCTCTGCGCCCTGCGCCACCCCGACCTCTTCGACCGGCTCGTCTTCGCCGATTGCGGCGCCTGCTTCCCGGAGCCCGGCCGGGCCGCGTTCCGCGGCATGGCCGGCGCGGCGGCCGAGAAGGGGCTCGCGGCGCTCGCCGACACGGCCATGCGCCGGCTGTTCGCGCCCGCGTTCCAGGCCGCGCACCCGGACCTGATGGCCGAGCGCCGGGCCGCCTTCCTGCGCACGGACGTCGACGTGTTCCGGGCGGCCTGCGCGGCCCTGGCCGGCCTCGACCTGCGCGCGCGCCTCTCAGAGATCCGCGCGCCGGCGCTGGTGCTCGTCGGGGAGGAGGACGAGGCGACCCCGCCGGCCATGGCGCGCGAGCTCGCGGCCGGGCTGCCGGACGCGCGGTTCGTGACGCTGCCGGACTGCGCCCACGTCCCGCAGCTCCAGGCCCCCGAGCTGTTCGCTCGCGAGGTCCTGGCGTTTCTCCGGCCGGGTGCCGCCTGAGCGGACGCGCGGAACGGTGCTAGGTTCGGCCGCTCCGGCGGGGTCGGCGGCCCCGATCCGCGCGGCCGCGGCGGCGCGCCATCCAGCGAGACGGACATGAAGACATTTTTCGTGCAGATCAAATGCGAGATCGGCAAGACTTACGCCGTGTCCGACGCGCTCGTCGCGATGGAGATCGCGTCCGAGATCTACTCCACGGCCGGACGGTTCGACATCATGGCCAAGTTCCACGTGGACAACGGCGTCGATATCGGGCTGTTCGTGAACGACTTCCTCCTGCGCCTCGACGGCGTGAAGGATTCCGAGACGATCATCGCCTTCAAGGCCTTCCACTGACGCGCCCGACCGGGACCGGCGGCCGGCCCCGCGGACGTCCGGGGCGGACCGGCTCAGCGGACGCGCGACGGGTCGATCACCAGGAAGTACTCGCACGCCTCCGTGCCGACGTTGGTGAAGGCGTGCCCGGCATCGGCCTCGAAATACAGGCTGTCGCCGGTCTCCATGATGACCGCGCGCTCGCCGATCACCGCCCGCAGGCGGCCGCGCAGGACGTAGATGTACTCGGACACGCCGCGGCGATGGGCGGTGAACTCGCCGGTGCTGGCGCCCGGCGGCAGCGTGTTGAGCACCCAGTCGATGCCGCGCCCGGGCAGGACCGGCGAGATGCAGCGCCGCAGGTAGCCGGACGCCTCGTCGCGCAGGATCGGCTGGCGGCTCGCCGGGATCACCAGGATCTCGCGCTCCGTCGCGGGCGCCATCAGCCGCGAGAAGGTGACGCCGAGCGCCTCCGCGAGGCGGGACAGCACCACCGTCGACGGCACGGCCTCGGAGCGCTCGATCTTGGAGATCATCGAGCGGCTGACGCCCGAGCGCGCCGCCAGCGTCTCCAGCGACAGGCCCTGCTCCCTGCGGCGCCGCCGGATCTCCTCGGCGATGTGGATCTGCGAGGACGTCTCCGTCGCTGCCGGGTCCGCCCCGATGATCGTCCTCGCCGTCATGCCCCGTCTTCCGCGCCCGCGTCCGGGCCGCGCGACCGGGGCGCGGCACCGAGAGAGTCGCCCCCGCCTAGCGCAGGGGCTGCCGAAATGCACCTTGCGCCGCACCTTGCGCCGAAGCGCACTCCGGAACGCGCGTCGCCCGGCTGGCACGCCGCTTGCCTCCACAAGAATGGATTTTTATCCATCACAGTGGAGGATGTGCCGTGGCCGATACCGCGTTGCCCCTTGAGGCGTCCCCCGTTCTCGATGCCGGCCCGGTGCCGGTCGCCGACCGGCGCCAGATCGTCTGGTCGAGCGTCATCGGCACGACGGTCGAGTGGTACGACTTCCTGATCTACGGGACGGCCACGGCGCTCGTGTTCAACAAGCTGTTCTTCCCGAGCTTCGACCCGCTGGTCGGCACCATCGCGGCGTTCGGCTCCTACGCGGTGGGCTTCCTGGCGCGCCCCCTCGGCGGCGTCATCTTCGGGCATTTCGGCGACAAGATCGGCCGCAAGGCGATGCTGTCCCTGACCATCATCATCATGGGCCTCGGCACGTTCCTGATCGGGTGCCTGCCGACCTACGCGCAGATCGGCATCTGGGCCCCGATCCTGCTCGTGGCGCTGCGCCTGGTCCAGGGCATCGGGATCGGCGGCGAGTGGGGCGGCGCGGTCCTGATGGTGGTGGAGAGCGTCCCGGCGGAGCGGCGCGGCTTCTTCGGCAGCATCGTCCAGCTCGGCTACCCCCTCGGCGTCATCGCGTCGATCGGGGCCTTCGCGCTGTGCGGCTTCCTGCCGGAGGCGGACTTCCTCGCCTGGGGCTGGCGGATCCCGTTCCTGGCCAGCGCGCTGCTGGTCGGCCTCGGGCTGTTCATCCGCCTGCGCCTGCACGAGACGCCCGCGTTCCAGCGGGTGAAGCGGCGGTCCGCGGTGGCGCGCCTGCCGGTCATGGAGATCCTCACCGAGCACCCGCGCACCTTCCTGAAGGCCGTGGGCCTCAAGGTCTCCGAGATCGCCTACGTCAGCGTCGTGACCGTGTTCTCGATCTCCTACGTGACCGGCCAGCTCGGGCTGTCGCGCAGCATCATCCTGAACGGCATCCTGGTGGCGGCGGTGATCGAGCTGTTCACCCTGCCGGCCTTCGGCTGGCTGTCGGACCGCTACGGCCGCCGGACCCTGTTCGTCGCCGCCTGCCTGTTCTCGATCGCCTTCGCGTTCCCGCTGTTCACCCTGCTCGACACGCGCGACCCGACGATCATCACCCTGACCGTCGCGGTGGCCCTGAGCTTCGGCCAGGGGATCATGTTCGGCACCGGCGCCGCCTGGATGTCCGAGCTCTTCGACGCGCGCCTGCGCTACAGCGGCGCCTCGCTGGGCTTCCAGGTGGGCGCGGCCCTCAGCGGCGGCTTCACCCCGCTGATCGCCGCGGCCCTGCTGGGCTGGAGTTCCGGCGCGACCTGGCCGATCTCCGTCTACCTGATCGCCCTCGCCTGCATCACCCTGACGGCGACGCTCCTCGCCCCGGAGACGGCGCGCAAGCCGATCGACTGACCGGATGAGCCGCCGCCCCGGACGCGCGCGGCGGCTTCCCATACAGTGGATTATCGTCCACTATCTGAAACAGACCGACGCGAGATCCACTGCATGACGAAGCACACCATCCGCACCGAGAAGGCCGCCCCGGCGGTCGGGCCCTACGCACAGGGGATCCGGGCCGGCGGCCTGGTCTTCGCCTCCGGACAGCTGCCGATCGATCCCGCCACCGGCGCGTTCCCCGAGGGGGTCGAGGCGCAGACCCGGCGCTCCCTCGCCAACCTCGCCGCCGTGCTCGAGGCGGGCGGCGCCAGCCTCGCGAGCGTCGTGAAGACGACCGTGTTCCTCAAGGACATGGCGGAGTTCGCCGCGATGAACGCGGTCTACGCCGAGCACTTCCCGGGCGAGGCCCCGGCCCGCTCCACGGTCGAGATCGCGCGCCTGCCGCGCGACGCCCGGGTCGAGATCGAGGCGATCGCGCTCGCCACGGAGGCCGCATGACAACCGAGGCGACCAGCACGATGACCGGCGAGACCGCACCCCGCATGGTCGAGGCCTTCGCACACGCGGCCGGATCGGCCGCCGTCCGGGTTCCGGGCGGCGCCGCCGGCTGGGTCGGCAGCCTGACCCACATCCACATCGCCCCCGCGGCGAGCTACGAGATGGAGGAGGTGTCGGAGGCCGTGTGCGTGGCCGGCCGCGGGATCGAGGGCGACCGCTACTTCCTCGGCACCGGCACCTACTCGCCCAAGCCCGACGTGCGCGAGGTCACGCTGATCGAGCAGGAGGCCCTCGACGCCCTCAACCGCAACGACCCGCCGCTGCAGGAGGGGCCGCTGCGCCTCCTGCCGGGGGACCATCGGCGCAACCTCACGGTGCGCGGCGTGCCGCTCAACCACTTGGTCGGCCGGCGCTTCCGGGTCGGCGCGGTGATCCTGCGGGGCGGGCGCCTCAACTTCCCCTGCCGCTATCTCGAGGAGCTGCTCGGAATGCCGGTCTACCTGCCGCTCTACAACCGCTCGGGCCTGAACTGCGGGATCGAGAGCGGCGGCGTGATCCGGCCCGGCGACGCGATCGCGCTGCTGGACTGACGGAGCTGCGCGCGATGACGGCCCGCCTGATCATGAAGCTGCGCGTCGCCGACGCGGTCGCGACGACGCCGGAGGTGCTGCACCTCGGTCTGGTCCATCCCGCGCGCCCGGAACTCCCCGCCTGGACGGCCGGCGCCCACGTCGACCTGCGCCTGCCGGACGGGCGGGTGCGGCAGTACTCGCTGTGCGGCGACCCGGCCGACCGGAGCCGCTATGAGATCGCGATCAAGCGGGAGGCGGCAGGCCGGGGCGGCTCGGCCTGGGCGCACGAGACGCTCGCGCCCGGGGCGTTCGCCCACGTCTCGGCGCCCCGCAACAACTTCCCCCTCGACCCCGGCGCGCGCCGCCACCTGCTCGTGGCCGGCGGGATCGGGGTGACGCCCCTGCTCGCCATGGCGCGCGCGCTCGCCGCGTCGGGAGCGGAGTTCGCGTTCCACCTCTGCGCCCCCTCCCCCGAGGCGGCGCCGCTGCTGGCAGCGGTGCGGACGGTCTGCGGGCCGCGACTCCGGTGCTGGTTCGGGTCCGAGGGGCGGCGCTTCGACCCCGACGCCCTCGGCCCGGCCGAGACCGGGACCCACGCCTACGCCTGCGGGCCGCGGCGCCTCATGGACGCGGTCCAGGAGGGCCTGGTCGCGCGGGGCTGGCCCGCCGAGCGGGTGCACAGCGAGCATTTCGAGCCGCTGCGCGACGAGGGCTTCGTGCCGGAGCCGTTCGAGGCGCGCATCGCCTCCACCGGGCAGGTGCTCCACGTGCCCGCCGACCGGTCGCTGCTCGACGTGCTGCGCGGCGCGGGGCTCGACCTACCCTCCTCCTGCGAGCTCGGCGTCTGCGGCGCCTGCGAGTGCGGCTATCGCGACGGCGCGGTCCTCCACCGCGACGCGGTCCTGCCGCTCGCCAAGCGCCGGAGCCGCATGATGCCCTGCGTCTCGCGCGCGCGGGACGCCGTGACACTCGAGCTCTGACGGCCGGCCCCGCGCTGCGGCGTTATCAGACGTGCGGCCCCGCGCGGGCGACGACGCCGGCCGCCTCGCCGCGCGGCCCGCGCGACCGTGAGCTGCGCCAGCGCGCCGCACGATTCGGATCAGCGAACCTCACGCGGCGGATGGCGATGCCGCTCGGGCTGGGTTAGCCCGCCTCGACAGTGCCATCGCCGTGGGGCAGTGCCCCGCCCGCCAAGAGGAGGTTGTGAGAATGAGCCGATCCACGCTGTCCATCAGCGCCGGTCTGGCGGCGGCCGCAGTCGTCCTGGCGGGCCTCTGGATCTCCTACGGGCCCCGCCCTCACGCGAGCCGCGACAGGCAGGCGTCCACGGCGATCCCCGTGTCCAAGCAGGACCGATCCGGGATCGACCCGCAGGGCGAGGCCATCCGGTCCGTCTATCCGGGGCCGAACGCCGGATCCGCCCAGCGCGTCGCCCCGGCACCGCGGAACGCGACAGCCGCCCCCCCGTCGTCCCTGGCGGCAACCCCGCCCGCATCGACGGCAGCGTCGCCGGATGCCCCCGGAGTGAGCGGGGCGGCGAAGCCGGCGGCGCCGCCGCAGCAGGCCGAGGGCGCACCGGGCTCCGGCCAGCCGCCGGCCTCTCCGGGCCAGGGCGTCGACCTCAACACGGCGTCCGTCGAGGAGCTGAACGCCCTCGGGGCCGGCATGATCGGGCGCCGGATCGTCGCGTTCCGGCCCTACGGCTCCCCGGAGGATCTCGTGACCCGGCGTGTCCTGAAGAAGGCCGATTACGAGGCGATCAGGGCTGCCGTCGCGGTGCGGCAGACCGAGTCCGCTGGCGCGGGCCGCCCGGATTGAGGGTCGAAGCCCGTCGGCACCGAGCCGGGCTCGCCGGTCCCAGCGGAGTCGGACCCGCGCAGCGGCGCGGACTCTACGCGCGCTTCGACGGGGCGGGCTGTTTGGCGGCGAGACGTTTGCCGAGCCGCTCGATGTCGACGATCATCCGCTCGTGCGTCCCGGCCCCGATCTGCTCCGACTCGTCCCAGGCCGCGACGCGGAACTGGATCTGGCGTCCGGCGACGCCGACCACCTCGGCCTCCGCCCGGACGCGGTGCCCGACCGGGGTCGCCGCCATGTGGGTCACGTCCACCTTGGTCCCGACGGCGCTCTCGCCGGGATCGAGGTACTGGCGGACGGCGTTCAGCGCCGCGTTCTCCATGATCAGGACCATCATCGGCGTGGCGAAGACCGGCGGCAGGATGTTGTCCTTGAACTGGCTGGCCAGATGTGACGGCCCGACCAGCATGGCGAAGCTCCCCTTCGCCCCCAAAGGGATGTCCTGCATGCGCGCGCTCCAGATCCGTTTCGGCCCGATGACCGATAGGTAGGGCCGAGGGACCGCGTCCGGACATCCCGGGACCTTCGCCGCACGCAGCCCAGCCCCCTCCCCGCCGCCCGGCCAGGCACGGGAACCCCGGCACGAGAACCCCGGACCGGGAACCCCCGGAAGGGAGGGACGAGCGCTCGCAAGCGAGTCGCGTCCGGTCAGCGCCGACGGCGGGGTTGGCCGGCCGCCTCGAGGATGAGGTCCGCGATATCCGGAGCGCGCGAGATCAGGGACAGGTGGCTCGCCCGGAGCTCGACGGTCCGCGCGTTCATGCGCTTGGCCATGAACCGTTCGAGGTCCGGGTCGATGGTCCGATCCTCGGTCGACACCGCGTAGAAGCTCGGCTTCGAGCGCCAGGCGGCCTGGGTGGTCCGTCCCGTCAGCAGGACCTTGCGGAACGGCTGCTGGACCGCGAACAGCACCCGCGCCTTCTCCACCGGCAGATCGCCCGCGAAATCCCGCAGGAACGCCGCCTCGCTCAGGCGCCCCTCGTCGCCGTCGAACACGATGCCGGCCGAGGCGGGCGGGGTCGGGTAGGCCTTCGCCAGCGCCGCGTAATCCTCGTTCGCGTCCGGCGCCCGCGCCGCCACGTAGACCAGCGCCGAGACCTTCGGGTCGATCCCGGCCTCGGTCACGATCATGCCGGAGAACGAGTGGCCGACGAGGACGGTCGGTCCCTCCTGGCGGGCCAGCACGCGCTGCGCCGAGGCCACCGCTTCCGCGAGGGTGGTCAGCGGGTTCTGCACGGAGATGACGGAGAGGCCGGCCGCCTGCAGGTGCGGGATCACCTCCGACCAGCACGACCCGTCGGCGAACAGCCCGTGGACCAGCACGACGTTGCGCGCCCGCGGGAGGTCCTGGGCGGTGGCCGGTCCGGGCAGCAGCGCGGCGGCCGCGCCGGCGGCAAGGGTGCGGGTCAGCGTTCTGCGCGTCATCATGGGGGCGCCTCCATCCGGACTCGTCGATGCGGGACGTACCGTCCCTGTTCGCCGCCGGCGCGGGAAGGATACAGCCTCGGGCCGCCCAGGGCGCATCTCGGCGCGCATCTCGGCGCGACCCGGCGGCGGCCGGGACCGCGCCAACAGGAACATCCGGGCGCAAGCGTCCCGGGATGTTACCCGGATATGCTGCGCGATGCTGGACGAGGGCGGCCTTTCAGCCTCTCATGGCGGCACGAATTGAGTAAAAACCGGGAGAGGAAACCGAGATGCTGCGACGCGTGCTGCGTCGGCTGACGGCTGCGGCCTCGCTGACAGTGCTGACATTCGCCGTTCCGGCCTTGGCCGAGGAGCCGCTGCGCTTCGAGGTCGATCCGGCCTGGCCGCAGCGCCTGCCGAACGACTGGATCATGGGTCAGGCGGCGGGCGTCACGGTCGACGCGCAGGACAATGTCTGGGTGATCCAGCGGCCGCGCACCCTCACCGACGACGAGAAGGCCGCGAGCCTCGATCCGCCTCGCACCCGCTGCTGCAAGCCGGCGCCGCCGGTCCTCGTCTTCGACCAGGCCGGGCGCCTGGTGAAGTCCTGGGGCGGCCCGGGCGAGGGCTATCAGTGGCCCCAGAACGAGCACGGCATCCACATCGACCACAAGAGCTTCGTCTGGCTCGCCGGCAACGGCGACACCGACGGCCAGATCCTGAAGTTCACCCCGGACGGCAAGTTCGTGCTGCAGATCGGCAAGCAGGGGCCGCAGACCGACAGCCGGGACACGAGCCGCCTCGGCAAGCCGGCCGGCATGATGGTCGATCCGGAGACGAACGAACTCTACGTGGCCGACGGCTACTACAACCACCGCGTCATCGTGTTCGACGCGGAGACCGGCGCGTTCAAGCGGATGTGGGGCGCCTACGGCAAGCCGCCGACCGACGACAAGCTCGGCCCCTACGATCCGGCGGCGGCCCCGTCCCAGCAATTCGCCAACCCGGTGCACTGCGTGCAGGTGGCCCGCGACGGCCTCGTCTACGTGTGTGACCGGACCAACGACCGGATCCAGGTGTTCCGGAAGGACGGCACCTTCGTGAAGGAAATGTTCGTCGAGAAGAACACCCGGGCCAACGGCTCGGTCTGGGAACTCGCCTTGTGGCCGGACGAGCGCCAGACCTACCTGCTCAACGCCGACGGGGCCAACAACGAGGTCCGCACCCTGAGCCGCGACACCGGCGAGGTCCTCGGCCGCTTCGGCCGAAACGGCCGGATGGCCGGCGACTTCCACTGGGTCCACAACCTCGCGATCGACTCCAAGGGCAACGTCTTCACCACCGAGGTCGACACCGGGAAACGGGCGCAGAAGTTCCTGTTCCGGGGCGACATGGTGCTGCGCAAGCGCGCCGCCCTGCCGGAGGGCGGCGCGCGATGATCGCGGCGGCAGATCCGGCCACGCCGGTCGCCGGCGCGGGCTGCGCGTGCTGCCTGCCCCGGCGCGGCTTCCTGGGCCGCCTCGCGGGGCTGGGGGCGGCGGCGCTGACGGCCGGCGCCGCGCGGGCCGAGCCGTCGCGCTACACGGGTCTGGTGATCGACTGCCACGGGCACTACACCACCGAGCCGGCCGCCATGCTGGACTGGCGCAAGCGCCAGATCGGCGCGCTCAACGACCCGGGCCAGTCCCCCAAGCCGTCGGACCTGCAAGTCAGCGACGACGCGGTGCGCGCCAGCGTGAGCGGGCGGCAGCTCAAGCTCCAGTCCGAGCGCGGCATCTCCCTGGCGCTGTTCTCGCCGCGGGCCGGCGGGATGGGCCACCATATCGGCACGGCCCGCACCAGCCTCGACTGGTCGATCGTGTCGAACGACATGATCCACCGTGTGACGAGCCTGATGCCGCAGAACTTCGTCGGCGTCTGCCAGCTGCCGCAATCGCCGGGTGTCTCGCCCAAGAACTGCACGGCCGAGCTCGAGCGCTGCGTCAAGGAACTCGGCTTCGTCGGCTGCAACGTCAACCCGGACCCGTCCGGGGGCTACTGGACCGATCCGCCGCTCTCCGACCGGTTCTGGTACCCGCTCTGGGAGAAGATGGTCGAGCTCGACGTGCCCGGCATGGTGCATGTCAGCGCCTCGGCCAATCCCAACTTCCACGCGACCGGGGCGCACTACATCAACGGCGACACCACCGCCTTCATGCAGTTCGTGACCTCGGACCTGTTCAAGGACTTCCCGACGCTGCGCCTGATCATTCCGCACGGCGGCGGTGCCGTGCCCTATCACTGGGGGCGCTACCGGGGGCTGGCCCAGGACATGAAGCGGCCGCCGCTGTCCGAGCTGATGCGCAACGTCTTCTTCGACACCTGCGTCTACCATCAGCCCGGCATCGACCTGCTGCTCAAGGTCGTCCCGCGCGAGAACGTGCTGTTCGCCTCCGAGATGGTCGGCGCGGTGAACGGGGTCGATCCCGAGACCGGCCACGCCTACGACGATACCAAGCGCTACGTCGAGGCCGCGGCGATCCCGGACGCGGACCGGGCCAAGATCTACGCCGGGAACGCGCTGCGCGTGTATCCGCGCCTCGCGGCGCGGCTCCGGTCGGCCGGCGTGACGCCGTAGGGCCGCCGAGGGCCTCGGAGGAGCCGCAGAGGCGGGGCGGACCCGATCGCGGGTCCGCCGGCGCGCGCCTGCCGGTGACCGGGCGAATGTGTCTCAGATCGACGGCGCCGCCGCGCGAACGATGTTGGTCCCAGGGCCGGACCGGCGGGTGAAGCGGGGATGTCGTTCATGAGGGTCACGATCTGCGCCGTCGCGCTCTGCCTTGTCGCGGGCCTGGGCCACGCTCAGGAGGCGGGACAGACGGTCGCCGGCGAGGGCGACTGGGTGCTCAGGAAATCGGCGGCCCCGTCGAGCGGCGACGCAGCCTGCGTTCTGGCGCCGAAGGCGCGGTCGCGCATCCAGATCGTCGGCGACCGCATCGAGATCACCGGCCTGCCAAAGAATTCCATCTTCAATTATCAGTATCGGATCGACGACGGACCTGTTTCAAACGCGATGTTTCCCACAACGCAGATGCAGGACGCCGGAGTGATCACGCTGAATGGGGACGTATTGAAAAATATTCTGGCCGGTCGACGCTTCAGCATCCGCCTGCTGGACCGATGGCACGAGGCCATCACGGAGGAGATCAGCCTCTCCGGGCTGCGCAGCCTGATCGACAAGCGGGCCGAGGCCTGCAGGTAGCCGGGGCCTCACGCAGCGCGCCGGAGCCCCCTCCCCCGTGCGGGCGGATCGCGCGCGGCGGATCTCGGGGACCGGCGGCCTCGCGACCGGTCCGCCCCGGCGACGCGAGGCCCGCGCGGCGCGACCTCAGAGGCCGGATCGCTCCGGCCCGCGCGCCTGCTCGCGCTCGTAGGCCGCGAACAGCTCCGGGAGGCGCGCGACGAGGAAGTCGCCGAAGGCGGGATGGAGCGTCTCGTCGATGATCAGGCCCACGGTCGTCGGGGTCCGCTCGATGCGCGCCAAGCGGCGCCCGTCCTCCGCCAGCCCCGCCTCCGGCCCCACGCGGACCACCGGCGGCGCCGGGGCTGGGACCGGCGCCACGGCCGCGTACACGCGCACGAACCGCTGGTCGGAGGACAGGGTCGCGAAGGCGTCCGCGGCGACGATTTCATCGACCCGCGCCCGCATCTCCGGGCTCGCGAGGCGATCCGCGAGGCTCATCCACCGGCGGCGTCCCGCCTTCGGGGCGGGACCGATGGCGGCGATCACGGAATCGGGCAGGGCGCGCCGCGCCGCGATCAGGCGCGACAGCTCGGTCTTGTCGACGAGCAGGGCGGCCATGATCACGTCGCGCCCGTGCCCGAGCCGCTCCAGCGTCAGGGCGAAGGCGGCCCGCTCGATGAAGCTGAGATCGGCCCGCGCGTTGTTCTCCTGACCCTGGGCGACGACGAGTTCGGCATCCGTGAGCGTCCGCACCAGCGCGCGGACCGGCCGCCCCAGCGCGGCCGCGGCCCGCAGCCGCCGGTGGCCGAACGCGACCTGATAGCGCCCGCTGACGGTGGGATGGGGCCGCACCAGGATCGGGGTCTGCTGCCCCTGAGCCCGGATGACGGCGACGAAGGCGTCCTCCCCGGGGCCGTCGATCACCGGCAGCCGGTCGGGGGCCGGCGACGGGTCGACGAGGCCCGGATCGAGATCGACCGCGACGCTGCCGGACCTGAGCTGGTCCTCCGCGGCGCGCGCCGAGACGACCTCGGAGGTCAGGCGCTCCAGGGACCGGCTCATCGCGCCGACCGCGCCGCGGCCGGTGAAGCTGGGAACGGCCGGGGCGGGGCCCCGCTTCGATCGTCCGGCCGCCGCGTCGTCGCGGGGCGAGTTGACCGCGGTCAACTCGGTCTGGTCGGCCGGATCGAGCAGGCCGGCGAGGAGGTTCTTGCGGGCCATCGGATCAGCGTCCCCATGCCGTGCGGATCAGCGCCTCGATCTCGCCGTTGACCGCGTCCAGGCTCTCCATCGCGCGGTCGTAGGTCGCGCGCGTGAACTGGTCGCGACTGACCTCGAACAGGGTCTGCTTGGTGATGCCGGCATCCGAGACCGCCGTGCTCTTCAGCATCGCGTTGGTGAGCACGCGCTCCCCGAACAGCGTCCGCATGAACGCGACCATCTGGGTCTGCGGACCGTCGGTCGGCTCGTAGCGCGTGACGAGGTAGCGCATCCAGTCGTAGTTCATGTCGCCGCCGGCCTTGGCGACGACCCCGAGCATCTCGGAGGTCATCAGCAGGAACTGGCACATCGACATCACGTCGAGCATCTGCGGATGCACGGTGACGAGCACGCTGGTCGCCGCGCACAGGGCCGAGAGCGTCAGGTAGCCGAGTTGCGGCGGGCAATCGACCACGACCACGTCGTAGCGGTCGGCGACCGGCGCCAGGGCCTGGGCGAAGCGCGTGAAGAACAGCGAATCGCCGTCGCTGCTCCGCTGGAGGAGGGCGCGCGGTGTCTCGTGCTCGAATTCCATCAGCTCGAGATTGCCCGGCACGAGGTCGAGGCCCGGAAAGTAGGTCTTCTGGATGACGTCGGTCAGGGGACGGCGCGCCGCGTCGTACCGGATCGCGGCGTAGAGGGTCTCGTTGTCCCGCACGTCGAATTCGGGCTGGATCCCGTGCAGGGCCGACAGGCTCGCCTGCGGATCGAGGTCGACGGCGAGGACGCGGTAGCCCTGCAGCGCCATGTGCTGCGCGAGATGGGCCGCCGTGGTGGTCTTGCCCGAGCCGCCCTTGAAGTTCACCACCGCGATGATCTGGAGATGCTCCTCGGCCCGCCGCTCCTTCCGGTACCGCCGGCCGGTCTTGGCCCCCTCGTCCAGCATGCCGCGCAGCGCCTGGATGTCGGCGCTCGAGTAGGATCGCCGCCCGGACGGCCCGATCTCGGGGGCGGGCCCCTTGCCGTCGAGCGAGAGGCGCCGCAGGTAGCCGTCGTCGACCCCGATCAGCTTGGCGGCCTCGCCGGATGAGAATCGCCGCAGCTGCTTGCGCGCCTCGGGCGGGAACAGCCGCTGCCGGTGCGACTGCAGTTTGGCCGACAGCGCCTGCGCGTCGCCGGCGATCAGATCGTGCATCGCCATGGAGGTTGACCCCGAAGAGGGTAGGGCGGCGAGCGCCGCGGGGCTGGCCACGGTTACGAACTCCTGTCACGGTTTTCGCGGCCGCAAACGCCGCCGCACCGTGACAAGATCACAGTCAACCTTAACAGAATGTTGACGCTCGCGCCGCCCCGCCTCCGAGCGGGCGAGCGTGTTGACCGCGGTCAACTCCCGCGACGCGGACGGGACCGCTTGGGCCGTCGGCTGACGCTCGACGGCGCTGGCGCCACAGGGCGAAGAGCATCGGCCAGGCCGAGAACCGGCCGGAGCGGGCCTTCCGCGTCAGGTCGCGGAGATAGGCGCCGGGCGCGCCGATCGACTCGGCGCGCTGGAGGATCGCCGACAGCGCCGCCAGCGCGTGGTCCCGCCCCATCGCGGCCAGGGCCGCCTCCCAGACGTCCGGGCCGATTGCCAGCGCCGGACGAACGACCTCCGCCGCGCCGGCCAGATCGGACCAACTCCGGATGCCGTCGCGGGCGTAGAGCACGACGTCGGGACAGGCCTCGAGCACCATCGGCAGAGGCAGGGGCGAGGGGAGGGGACGCGGCTGGTCGGGCGCGGGAGCGACGTCGGATCGCGCGGCTCCGGCCGGGCCTCGCCGGGGGCACCGTTCAGATTCGTCAGCAGGATCTGGATCTGAATTCTGATGGTGGCGCTCACCGTGAGACGCAGTGCCGACCATTTTCGGCGCATTCGCCAAACTTGGCAGCCACTTGTCCACCTCCCGGCGCAGCGCGCGCAGCGGTTCGGCGGCGGCGTGCAGGTGGGGCTCGCCGGCGGTCCGACCCGGCATGCCGCCGCAGGCCGCGAACCGGTCCGCGAGCGCCGCCCAGGGCCCGGGCCATCCGGATTCGGCGGCCAGGGCGAGGATCTTCGACAGGTCGCGGCGGTGCAGGGCGATCTCCTCGCGCAGGAGCAGGCGCCGGCGCGCGGCCGCCCGTACCGCCCGGGCGAGCGCGGCGAATTCCCCCGCGCGCGCCACGAGCGGCGTCAGGTCGAACCCGAAGGCGCGCGCGATCGCGCCGGCGCCGTCGCGGCGCGCGTAGCGCTTGCCGTTCGGGCTGTCCCGCCGGATCATCAGGCCGGCCGCGACGAGCTGGGCCAGCGCGCGCCGCAGCGTCGCCGGGGACGGTCCGTGCGACCGGAGCGACAATTCGCGGTTCGACGGGAAGACCACGAGCGGCGTGCCGGGCGACAGCGCCGTCTCGGGATGGAACGTGAGCAGCGCGCTCAGCACCGCGAGGGCGCGGTCCGAGACGGCGAGGTGATCCTTCGCCTCGGTCACGTCGCGGAAGATGCGCCATTTGTGCCCGACCGCGTCGTCGGGGCAGGCCTTGGCCGCCGCCTGCGCGGCCATCATGCCGAGCGAGAGCGGTCGCCGCCCGAAGGGCGTCGTGGGTTCGTGTCCGGGAAGCATGGTCCTCGCCCGCGATGAGGCAAGAGAGCAGCGCCCGCCGAGGCGATGGCCGCGTCGCGTGGTTGACAGCGATGTCCGGGAGTGATTCTCTGAGGTTGTCCAGACGACAGAGAGGGCTTCCGGGGCGAACGTCTCGGGGGCCTTTTCTTTTGCCGGGTTGCTCCGTCTAGAGGGGTGGGGGTGGCCCGCCGTCAGCCGCGCGCGGCACTGGCCGGCGTCAGCAGGTCCGCGCTCTCGCAGGGGCCCGTCTGATCCGGGACCCGCGCGGCCTTGCGCGCCCGCGGCGCGGCACGGGCGCGACGGGTCGGCCCCCCCGCGACGGCGACGAAGGCGCGCCGCAGCTCCGCCGGGTCCGAGTGCCGCAGCACCAGACCCTCGGCCGTCATCGCGACGTTGGCTTCCGGGTACGCGTCGAGGGTGCGTTTGATCGATTCCGAGAAGGCCTGCTTGAAGCGGGAGGCGAATTCCGAGGAGCCGAACTGCGCCATCAGATCGCGCCAAGTCAGCAGTTCGCTCTCCCCGCGCGACAGCAGCGGCAGCCGGTAGCAGAGGTACACGAGGATATCGATCGCCATGGCGTTGTGGGCGACCTGGCGCAGCCTGGCGGTCGGCACCGGGATCGAGTGCTGCGTGAAGCGGTCGTAGGCATTCTGGCTGAGCATCAGCGCTTCCGGCCAGCGCATGGCGCTGTGTCCCCCGGCGGCCCAGACCTCGAGGTCGTCATCCTTGAACGCACCCCCCTCGATCAGGCTCTCGCGCTTGAAGACGTGGCCGCCCTCGTCGCCGTTCAGGACCATCGTGAAGATGGGGAAGCTCAGCCGGACGAGCTGGTCCTTGGTCGGCCCGATCGAGCCCCGCTCGCCGCCCGTGACCGGCAAGCCGACGGCCTTCAACCACTCGGTGATCCGCCCCATCTCCATCCAGCGGTCGCCGGCGCTCCGGCGCGGATCGCGGGCCTCCGTGGCCAGCCACATGGAGAGGAGGCGCGCCTTGGGTCCGAACGGGACGCCCACCTCGATCTGGCGCCCGTTGGGCAGGACGAACCGGGCCGGCTCGACGGTCAGTGAGAAGCGACCGTCGCGCCGGTTCCACGGCTCCATCGTGTTCTTGGGCCGGCGCAGCGGCAGGCCCGCGATGCAGAAGCCCTTGTGGAGGAATGACACATCCATGCGGCCGTCGAGCGCGGGGCCGAGCCCGGTCGTCGGCCGGTCGGCTCCGGCCTCGGGGCGCCGCAGGCTCTGCTCCCACAGGCTCAGCTGGCGGGTCTCTACCGCGTTCATGCCGGTCTCGCTCTCCTCGTGCCGAGCACAGGGCAATTTGGAGGCTATCAGTCGCGAGTCGCCGACCGGGCGCAATCATCGGGTTTCCAAATCTCAGCGCGCCGACCGGGATTCTTTACAAAATTCAGCGTCGGCGACCCACGGCCGCCCAGCGGTCGAGCCGCGACGGCGTCCCGGCACGGCTGCGACCGCCGTTGGCGCCGGTCGCGGCGGCGCGAGTGCGAAAAATCAGCGCTCGCCGACCATCCGCTGGCAAAAGTCAGCGTGGCGCACGCCGTCGGTGACGGGCGAGGGCGCTTAGCGACCTTCCAAACCGCGGCAAGCGCGTCCACTTGCGCTGATTTTTGTAAGTCCCGCGCCGTCGGACACCGCTGGGGCCGCGCTGAGTTTTCTCAGGAGCGGACCAGGGGGCGCTGATTTTTGTAAGCGGTCGCGTCGGCAGGTCCGGCACCAGCGCGTTGGGTGGCCACTGACCGGCGACG
Organism: Methylobacterium sp. NPDC080182; assembly: GCF_050281105.1. Lineage (NCBI taxonomy): Bacteria > Pseudomonadati > Pseudomonadota > Alphaproteobacteria > Hyphomicrobiales > Methylobacteriaceae > Methylobacterium > Methylobacterium sp. NPDC080182. Next base: position 10,182 of record NZ_JBNNWO010000009.1, on the reverse strand, counting down.
CGTCTCGGGCGCGCTCGGACGCCACTGGACAGAGACGCGAGGCGGCCGATCAGCCGAAAGGTGGCGACCCGGCCTGCTCGGGACCTCGCCGACGCGCTTCCAGCGGCGGACCGTAACCCGCGCGCCCGTGAGGCGGCGTGAACCGATCGGCAGGGACGACCCAGATGCGAGCCGCGCACCGCAGGATCAGGATGGTGGTGCGGCGACGCGTCGGCCAGTGGCGTCGCTGACCGGCAAGGTCCCGTGGTCCGGAGACGGTCGGGCATTCGGTCGCGGCCCGCGACGACGCGGTCGGTGACCGCCCGACACATCGGAGCGCTACGGAGCGGGACCGGGAGGGGAGGGCGCCTTCGGGCCGCTCGCGCGACGGGCGTCGGCACCGGGCCGGTCATGGACGCCCCGTGCGCCCCTGCGCGGGCCGCGCGTCCCGTTCACCCATCGCCTGCGAAGTTCCAGGACGTGCCGCGTCGCGGGCGGCAAGTTGTCGCTCGAGGACAGGACGCGCGCATCCGAGGTGAACCGAATCTTCCTGTCGTTGTTTACGCTCGCCACCGAGGAGCGTTGACGACGTGACACCCCGATACGGTGTGTGACGCGGCGATCCGGGCCGTCTTGCCTTCCCGGAGCGCGGTCGCGCGCCGCGATCTCTGTCGACGACCGAGGATCCGATTTGTCAGGAGGAGATCCATGAAGGGATTCACGAAAATCGTGTCGTACGCGGCGGCCGCGGCGGCGGTCTGCATGCTCGCGGTTGTGGTGGTCCAATCGGCGGGGCTCCTCGCCGGGTGATGGGCCCCACGCGGTGATCCAAGTTCAAAGTTCGTACAGGGTCAGGAGCGATCGTCTAAATCCGTCTCATCGACGATGATGCCGGTATCGGGACCGTGGAGGAACAAGCGGCTTGGCGATTCTTCCCGGCATCGTCCGAGCCGAACACCGACTCAGACCGGGGTCGGAAGACGGACGATGACCTTGATCTCGAAGTCGAAGCCCGCGAGCCAGGTCACGCCGACGGCAGTCCAGTTTGGATAGGGCGGTTCGCCGATCATTACGTCGCGTACCGCCATCACTGTGTCGAACTGCGTTTCAGGGTCGGTGTGGAAGGTTGTCACGTCCACCACGTCGTCGAAACTGCAGCCGGCGGCCGCGAGAACGGAGTTCAGCCTGTCGAAGGCACGGCGAACCTGCGCACCGAAATCCGGTTCAGGCGAGCCATCCTCGCGGGTGCCGACTTGGCCAGAGACGAAAAGCAGGTCGCCGGACCGGATCGCGGCCGAGTAGCGGTGCTTGTCGTAGAGGGCTTGCCGTCCGGGCGGAAAGACTGCATCGCGCTTCGACATATCGCGTGTCCTTTGCGAAGGGTGCCGACGGCTTCCATCGACCTCGCGGCACCATTCACATACGCCGCGTATGTAGAAATATCGTGACATACGCGGCGTATGTCAACACATGCGGGCATACGCGAAGGATCGAGGCATCCTGTGGCATCGGGACGGCGCGCGCTGAAGATGGAGGAAACCCGCGCGAGGCTGATCCGCGCGGCGCGTGCAGCCTTTGCCGAGAAGGGCTACGCAGCGGCGTCGATGGATGAGCTGACGGAAGCGGCCGGCCTGACGCGCGGCGCGCTCTATCACAACTTCGGCGACAAGAAGGGCCTGCTTCAGGCCGTCATCGCGCAGCTCGACGCCGAGATGGTCGCTAAGGCGCGGGTCGCGCGCGAGAGGGCGCCAACGCCCTGGCTCGGCTTCCTCGACGAGGGCGTCGCCTACATCGAGTTGGCCCTCGAGCCGGAGATCCAGCGCATCGTGCTCCTCGACGGGCCGGCAGTGCTCGGCGATCCATCGCGGTGGCCGGGCCAGACCGCCTGCCTGCGCACGACGACCGAGACGATCCAGGCCCTCGTGGAGGCCGGGACGGTCAAGCCTGTCGATGCCGAGGCCGCCGCGCGCCTGATCAACGGCGCGGCGCTCAACGCCGCGCTCTGGGTCGCCGCGTCCGACGATCCGCCGGCCGTCCTCGCCAGGGTCACCGAGGCCTTCCGGTGCTTGGCGAACGGCCTCCTGAAGTAGGCCGTCCCGCCGGTCTGGACGCGTCATCCTCGGGCGCGCGACGCGTTCGTCGGGGGACACCTTGCAGGGTGGCCCGCGCGCGAACAGCGAGAGAGGAGACGAGAACGACGTCTGCTCCGGACCTATGTCGCTCGAAAGCCGACCAGCCGGAAGCCATCCGTCTGAGACGTTCAGGCGGGCGTCGCGCGATGACGGAAACTGGCCGGAAGCGGCCTGTCCGCTTCGGAGAAGGTCCATTGGGTAAGCGGACGAGCCCCTGCCACCTACATCTCAACTTGCGTTCCCAACTCGACGACCCGTGCTGGCGGAATTCGATAATAGTCCGGCGAGCGCACGGCGTTGCGCGCCATAAAGGCGTAGAGCGGCTCCTGCCATTGGCTCAGCTCCGGCCGCAGCGACGGCACTGGCTTCTCCCGGCCGATGAAGAACGATGCCGCATCCGGATCGCAGTCGACCTCGGCGGAATGCAGCCGCAACGCCGTCATGACGTCCGGCTTCTCGGCAAATCCAAATCGTAGATGCACGAGGCTGAACCCGGACCCGAGCGCCTCGATTCGCACGCGTTCGGCTTCGGTCAGCCGCGGTACTCGCTCCGTCGTCACCCGCAGGAGCAGCACTCGCTCGTGCACCACCCCGTTGTGTCGAACGTTGAGTGCTAGCGCGGACGGTACGACATCCGTGCGGGTAGTGAGATAGACCGCCGTGCAGCACATCCGCACGGGCGCGTCTGGCTTGTCGAGACCGGCGATGAAGTCGCTGAGCGCCACCGCGTTCTCGGCTCGCCGCGCGAAGGCGATCGCGCGGCCTTTGCGCCAGATCAGCATCAGAGCCGGCGCGACCGCCCCCACCAGGAGCGGAAACCAACCGCCGGCCGGGATCTTGTGAACGTTAGCGGTCACGAACGTCAGATCGAGCGCCAGGAACAGCCCGGCAACCGGGAACACGAGGGCTGCCGGCCAACGCCACAGGCCGTGGGCGACGGTGGCCACGAGTAGGGTTGTCACGGTCATGTCGCCTGCCACTGCGATGCCGTAGGCGTTGGCCAGCGCATCCGACGAGCGGAAGCCAAACACGAGACCGAGGACCACGATGGCCAGCAGCCAGTTCACCTGCGGCACGTAAACCTGACCCACGGCTTCATCAGACGTCTGGCGGACCTCAAGCCGCGGGATCGCGCCGAGCTGGATTGCCTGTTGCACCAGCGCGAAGGCACCCGAGAGTACCGCCTGGCTCGCGATCACCGTGGCGAGCGTCGTGAGGCCGACCGCCGGCACGAGCAGCCAGCCGGAGAAGAGCAGGAAGAAGGGATTGGCCGCGGCCGCTGGATCGGTCAGCACGAGGGCGCCCTGGCCGAGGTAGTTCAGCACGAGCGCGGGCAGGACGAAGGCGAACCAGTCGACCCGGATCGGGCCGCGCCCGAAGTGCCCCATATCGGCATAGAGCGCCTCGCCGCCGGTAAGCGCCAGGAACACCGAACCGAGCACCGTGAACGTCGTCGCGCCGCCCGCGTGAGCGACGTAGGCAAGGGCGTAGCGCGGGTCGAGCGCCAGGAGCACGCCCGGTCGCTGAAGCAGGTGCGCGAGCCCGGCCAACGCCAGCGTCAGAAACCACGCTGCCATCACCGGCCCGAACAGCGATCCGACGTGGCCGCTGCCGTACCGCTGAATCGCGAACAGCCCGACCAACACGAGCGCGGCGATTGGCACGACGTAGGGAGCGACAACGGGCGTGGCCACCTGGAGGCCCTCGATGGCGCTCAGCACTGAGATGGCCGGCGTGATCATGGCGTCGCCGAAGAACAGAGAAGCGCCGGCGAGACCGACGATCAACAGCGCCGGTTGGAATCGCCTCGCGACCGGCAGCGCCAACGAAAGGAGGGACATTGTCCCACCCTCGCCCTGATTGTCGGCGCGCATGACGAAGATCACGTATTTGAGCGCGACGACGAGGATGACGGCCCAAAACACCATCGAGAGGACGCCGTAGACGGTGGTCTCGGTGGCAGTGCCTCCTGCAGCCTTGAGCGACTCACGGAAGGCGTAGATCGGGCTGGTCCCGATGTCGCCGAAGACGACGCCGAGCGCGCCAAGCATGAGGGCGGATTGGATCGGGTGCGGGGCCGCTGCGGGCGTCGAGATCGCTTCGGCCGAGCTCGTCATTGTGCCCTCGCTCATGCAGATCGCCAGGGGGTAGCGGAGACCATCTCATGTTGGGCGAGCCTTACGCCAACAATCTTCCGGCTCCGGCTCGGCTTCAGCGATGGGAAACGCGGAGACCCCTTCGGTGTTCACCGCCCTCGTTTGGGATCTAGTCGGCTACAGCATGTCAGAAGGGCTGCCGGCGGCGCTTTCCACGAACTTGAGCTTGCCGCCAATCTCCGTGCCGGTACGGTGCTCGTGCCGGGCGTTGTAACGAGACTGCTGGGCCAAGCTGCGCCGCTAGAGTGACCGTAAGCCAACCGGCATAGTTGCAGTCGGCCGGCCAAGGTATCAAGCTAAGCTTGGGCCGTGAGCAGAACCCAGTGCGGCCGCATTCATCCTTGGGCTATCGGCCAACCGCGCCCGCCACCTTGTCGGATCTGTCTTTCCGGTGCTCCTGAAGCTGCGACTGAGTAACCTTTCAATCGACCTATTCGGAAACACCGATCAGATCATCCTCAATGCTGAGCAAGGCCAGCCGCCATGTTCACTGCTAACGCCAACAGGCTCGTGTTGAAGAAGTAAGCGTACAGTGTCTGCAGGGTTGCTATCCGACGCATGTGCTTTGCCGTGATGTCGGTATCGGACGTCTGCGATGTCGCTCCAATCGTTATGGAAAAGTAGAAGAAGTCCCAAAAATCCGGGTTATCATCGCCATTGAAATCCAGGCCGCCGCGAGGCTTACCGTCCTCTTCGCCATAGTAGACGTGCGCGTAGTGAGTGGTGAAGACCACCTGCACAAACGCCCATGCGCAGAGCAGAGTCAGGGCAGCGAGCATGATATGCGGGATTCGATATGCATCCTGCTCTTGCTGGCCGAACAGCAGCATCGCCACAGCCCCGCAGCTTGCAGCAGCGGCAAGTACTGCAAACAAGGAGATCGTGAACGCGCTGTCGTCGAGACGGGACGCTTCGCGGCGCAGCGACTCACTCGATCCGCGCGTCAACTGGAAGGTGACTAGTGCCACATAGGTGGTGACGCCCGCGCACCAGCCGATCAGGAGCCTCGTCCAAACCGATGGGATCGGCAGGATCAGGCTTAATGCCAAGCAAAGCGCAGCCGAGCCGAGGAGCCGCGGCCTGAGCCAGAATGCTTGAGCGGTTCTGTGAAGATGCATTTCTTGAACTCAACGTTGAGGAGCGCGCGCTGTCTGCCAGGGGCGACCGGCTCAGATTTTGTGCGCTTGTTCCCCGCGGCCGCGTCAGCTGGGATGCGACGGCTCCAAGCTATTTGGAAGTGAGTTCGCCTCCTTCCGCTCAGAATTCCATGCCGAACTTCACGCGCAGGTTATGCCGCTCGAACTGTGTCAGGCCGAGCCCGCGCCGGGCATAGGTCGGATCGGTGTCGCGGCCCCAGACCTGCGCAGCGTAGGCCACGGTCAGCCAGATCTTCTCAGTGAAGCGCCGGTGAAGAACCGGCCCGACGAGCACCGCCTCGCTCTCCAAGTGGTTGAGGAAGACGCCATCGTAGCCGCGCAAGTAGCGCACCTCCGGGCCCACGAAGGTCCCTTCCGTCACCTGCCCAACCACTGCGTTTGACCACAGGAAGGTCGAGGAGCGATAGCCCTGACCGCCTCCCCGCTGGCGCCCGGCCGCAGGCTCGAAGCTGATGTTACTGCCGTACCATACCTTGCCGGGCACAAGCTGCACGTCGAGCTGGATGAGGCTTTCCATGTCGAACACGTTCGCGCCGTTGCCCTCGACCGGCAGGACCCGGGTGAAGCGAGGGCGTAGCTCCAAGGCGAGTCCGAGCGGCTGCTCGGCCGATCCTTTTAGGAACTGGTACTTCAGCTCCACCGAGGCGCCGTCGAAGGTGCCGAACGCCTTGTCATCCAGGTCGGCGATGTTGCGCTGCCGGCGGAGATTGCCGAAGGCGCTTAGCTCGACGCTGAATTGTTCAACGGGGTTGAACTGATAGGAGAACCTCGTGTCGAGCACATGGTAAGTTGAACGGCCCGGGCCATCGCGGCGCTTGCTGAAGCGCGAGATCGTGTCGACGAGGACCTCCTGCTCGCCCTTCTCACCGGTGTCAGAGCCTTCGGTGAAGCCGAACAGGTGCTCTGTGTCGACGTCCTTCTGCTTATCGGACTTGTCGCTCTTTGCGCCAGAGCTACCGTTGTTCGACGAGGATTTCGCCTTGTCATCCTTTGCCTCCTCGGCAAGTCCAGGTGCTGCGGCAAGAGCCAAGGCAAGCAACACAGCGGATTGTGAGATGCATCTCGCCAACAAAGCGTACCCGATCATCACCCTGCGGCGTCCCTCATCTGATATCCGCAACGTTGAGTAGACCCACGAGAGGGCACCTGCCTGTTACAGAACGGCAACGCTAAGCGAAAACGCCGCAGTGGAGGGATGGATGTGCTGGAGCAACGTAGCCCGGTCGCTCCGAAGCTGTAGCCGGTCCTGAGCCGACTTCCGCTTCGGAGATGTTAATAGCGATCTCCGCATACTGAGATGGGCGCGAAGCTGAACGTCCGGGTCAGCGCGCCCCGACAATCCGGCGTGACGTAGGCTGGCCGTAAGCAGCCGGTCCGCTTCCTGGAAGGAGCGCCAGAAAAGCGGACGGCATCCTACCGCCCCATGCCGAACGGGCGAAGCGGTGTCGTGATTTGCTGAAAGCGGCCATTCGTGGCCAGCCGGCAAATTTGGCGGCGGTAGAGGCTGCGCCCAGTCAGCACGCTTCGGCTTGTCCTCCGTCTTCGTCGAGTGGGACACGGACGCCAGGACGGCAAGAGTTCCGAAATGAGTGAGCCTCATGAATCCGCGTCCCGCGCACTCTGACGCGTCTCCTAAATCGATGACTCAGCCCGTGGCGTATTCCAGCTGCGGCGCCAGGACTTCGGCGCAGTTGGCGTGAACCGTGACGGGGATTGTCTTGGCGGCCGGAGTCTTGCTGCCGATCGCGTAGTGCCAGATCGGCATCAGCACGTTGCATTCCGGGTAGTAGCCACCGATGCAGCCGATCGGGATGTCGTAGGCCACAACCAGCAGCCCCGAGAGCGTCCGGTCGACGCCGTCGTTGGCCACAGTCCTCAGCGTTACCGGCTGCCCGATCATGAGCTCCAGTCGGTCGATATCCGAGCGGTTCATCAGCACCACCTTCCGGGTGTTCTTGATGCCCCGGAAGCGGTCGTCGTAGCCGTAGACCGTGGTGTTGAACTGGTCGTTCGAGCGGAGCGTCATCAGCCGCAGGACGCCGTGGCCCACCTCGGGCATGTCGGCGTCCTCGTCGAGGCCATTCGGCGTCACGATGTTCGCCCGGCCCGTATCCGTATGCCACTCGCGCTTGTTCGCCGGCAGGTGGCGCTGAAAGCCGCCCGGTTCCCACATGCGCCGCTCGTAGTCCCAGAACGACTCGGGCAATGTCTCGCTGATCTCCTTCCGGATCTCGGCGTAGTCGCTCTGGTAGTCCGCCCATCGGACACGCGGATTGGGTTCGAGCACCCGCTGGGCTAGCTCGCAGATCAGCCGGATCTCGCTGATGAGGTGCGGCGAGGCGGGCCGGCGCAGGCCCCGGTTGCCGTGCACGCAGGCCGAGGTGTCCTCCATCGAGAGCACCTGTTGTCCGGCCTTCGTCTCGTCGATCTCCAGCCGGCCGATCACCGGGAGGATGTAGCTGACTGCGCCGGGGAGCAGGGCCGAGCGATTGAGCTTGGTGATGACGTTGACAGTCAGGCGAAGCCGGCGCCAGGCCGGTTCCATCTGGCCGTGATCGGGGATCGCCCGCACGAAGTTGCCGCCCAGCATGAAGAAGGCCTGCACCTCGTCCTTCAGGATCGCCTCGCAGGCCTCGACCGTGTTGTAGCCAGCCTCGCGCGGGGGCTCGAAGCCGAACTGTTCGCCCAGGCGATCGAGGTCGAAAAGTTCGGGCTTCTCGGTAATGCCGACCGTGCGCTGGCCCTGCACGTTCGAATGTCCCCGGATTGGACAGATACCGGCTCCGGCGCGGCCGAGATTGCCGCGCATCAGCAGGAGGTTGACCAGCATCTGCACGGTCTCGACCCCGGCCCTGTGCTGCGTCAGCCCCATGCCGTAGACGCCGATCACCGCGTGTGACCGGCAGTAGACCGTCGCGGTCGCCTCCATGTCGGCCCGGTGCAGCCCCGAGCGGCGCTCCAGCTCGTCCCAGTCTTGCACGCGGAGCCAGTCCGCGAAGGTCGCGAAGCCGTGGGTGTGCTCGGCGATGAAAGCCTCGTCCAGCACGGCCGGACCGCCCGAGGCCCGCGACGCGTCGTGCGTCTCCAGCACGGACTTGCAGATGCCGGCGAGTGCCGCCAGATCGCCGCCCGCCTTCACCTGATGGTACTGCGAGCTGATCCGGGTGTCCCGACCGGTCAGCATCTCGGTCGGTGATTGCGGGTTCAGGAAGCGTTCCAGCCCGCGCTCGCGGAGGGGATTGTAGGTGATGATCGGGACGCCGCGCTCGCTCGCCTCCTGCAGCGGGTGGAGCATCCGAGGTGCGTTGCTGCCCGGGTTCTGGCCGAAAAACAGGATGCAGTCGGCGTGGCCGAAATCGCCCAGGTTGACCGTGCCGACAGCCTGTCCAATGCTGGCCGGCAACGCCACCGAGGTCGTCTCGTGGCACATGTTGGACGAGTCAGGCAGATTGTTGTTGCCGTAGAGCCGGGCGAAGAGCTGGTAGAGATAGCTCCCCTCGTTCGACAAGCGCCCCGAACTGTAGAAGACGGTGCCCTTCCGGCGGTCCTCGACGGCCCGCAATTCCCGCGCGATCTCGTCCAGGGCGTGCCCCCAGGACACCGGCAAGTACTTGTCGCTCGATGCGTCGTAGCGGAGCGGGTGCGTCAGGCGGCCCGGCTGTTCGAGCTGGTAATCGTCCCAGTCCAGCAGCTCGGTGACGGTGTGCTCCGCGAAGAATTTCGGCGTGCATCGATGGGCGGTCAGCTCCCAGGCCACGGCCTTGACGCCGTTCTCACAGAACTCGAACGGCAGGGGGCTCGCCGGCTTCACCCAGGCGCAGCTGTTGCACTGGTAGCCGTCCACTTTGTTGTGGCGGGTCAGGGCGATCGGCACGCTCGCCAGCACGCCCTCACGCCGCAGGATGTTCCCGACAGAGCGCGCCGACCCCCATCCGCCGGAGGGTAGGCGGTACGGCTTGAATTGAGGCTTGTCCAAAGGGGCGGTCTCCGGCGCGCACGGTCGGGGATACATTTAAGGCATCGCAGCGTTATTCGTTGAACCGCGGACGCAGAGGTTTGTTCGAAATAATACGCTAAAACTAACGGAGGTTAATTTGATCGTTGGCCGGGACTACTTGCTGAAAAAGCCGACGGGCCTGTCGGCCCCCAAGATGTTCCTCGATACTCAGGTGGTTCCCCTGGCAGCGAACATAGCCGGAGGGCTTGAGGGGGCACTCGATCGTGCCGCGGTGCGGACAGGCGTCCGGCCAGCTCTCATCCTGGTAGGAGCGACGGGTATTATCGGTTTCGGCCTGTTCCGTCTGCTCACCCGTCGTGCCTCGACCACCACCCAAAGCTATCGAGCCTAAGCGTCGAGACGGAAAAACAAGTGCGCCTAGCAAGCGAAGGCCAGAGGGCGCCCCTTCGCTAGCGCGCAAAGGTAAGCCTGCATCGCTCGAGGCGTGTCTGCTTCTGGCTTCTAAATCTCGGAAGCGATCGGGCAGCAAACCACCCTAGGCCGTCACTTCGCACCCGACCCACCACCGCCGTATGGGTCGCAATCAGCTCACATCGAAAACAGACGATTGTTGACCATCTAGCGATCATGGCTTGGCACAGCATACCGGCCTCGACCGAGCAAGATAGCTGCCGGATCAACTCATGTTGTGTAACTTTTCGGGGCGTGAGGGTCCCCCAGATTTTGGTCCGGCCGGAAGGTGAGCTTCCGGATCTCATTCGGCGGCCTGCAGGGCCGCCGCCAGGGCAAATTCCTGGGGC